>QWQF01000146.1 GCA_003669125.1 Planctomycetota bacterium | reverse complement strand
TGCACGCTCACTTCGCGAGGGGCTTCGATGCCCAGGCGGACTTTGTCCCCTTGGATGTCCACGATCATGATTGCGATGTTGTCACCGATGATGATCTTCTCGTCTATTTTGCGGCTGAGTACCAACATGGTCCTGTCCTTGGTCCGAGAGGGTTTTGCCTGCGACGGGATTTGAAACTCAACCATGAGCCTCAAGCCGCAAGTTCCAAAATCGATCGTTGCTTCGAGTCGTGTCCGGGTATTTCATATCCCGACGCAGTTCGCCGAAAAGATAGGTCGGCCCGGGAGTCTGACCAGCAGCGAGTCAACAAATTCTCAAGATTGCAGTTCCGTCTGTAACGGTCACGCGAACCTTGCCAGTATTACCCAGCAGTTGGGACACTCAAAACCATGATGACGACGATTGTGATGTCGCTGATCTGCTTGGCGATCGGCTTTGGAGCCGCTTGGCGAATTCGGGGTTGTCAAAGGCTGAACACGTTCATTCGCGAAGCTCGTACCGACGTTCTGACCGAGTTGAGGAATCGGCGAGCCTTCAACGAGGAACTGGGGCGTCAGTTCGCTCAACGGCAGCGGCAGGGCGTCCATTTTTCGCTGATCATGATCGACGTCGACCACTTCAAAGTCTTCAACGATACGCACGGTCATTTGTCCGGCGACCTCGCTCTGCGATCGGTCGCGCAAGTTTTGTCATCGACGTTGCGCGAGATGGACATTGTCTGCCGCTACGGTGGCGACGAATTCGCGGTCATCTGCCCCGGGTCAAAACTGCACGAGGCCGCGGTCGGAGCGGAACGTGTTCGACAAGCGGTTGCTGACCACGCGGTCACCCTGAAACAAGGAAATGCACAGGTCACGGTCAGCCTGGGCGTGTCAGAGGTGATCAGTCCAGAGATCGCAGAAGGACTGATTCAGCGTGCGGATGACGCTCTGTACGCCGCGAAGCACGCCGGACGGAATCGCGTCCATTGCCACAACGGGCATGAATGCGTGCCGGCAAGCACTCACTGAGGCCGATCACGGGCGGATCAACCCTCGCCGCCGGGAGGTTCTTCGAGCAAGTCGCGGAGATCGCCTACCAGGAAATATTCCAGCACGGAATAACGAGTGTGCGAGTCATGAGGCGGAGCGGGACGGGACGGGACGGGAGAGAGTCATGCGACGTCCTTTCACAACAGAACCCAGGAAACTGGTCAGAAACCTCGTGAAGAGGGTCAACCGCTCAGGGTGGTTGTTGGAAAAGATGCCGTGTGAGGTGAAGTGAATTCGACCGCGTTTAGGTTCCGGCATCCGCTCGATTCGCAGGTCTGCCTCAGATTAGTCAGTGGTTTTTTACCGGCAACAACTTTTCTCGGAATTTTCGGCTCACGGCGAAACTGCTATGGTTGGCAAAGCGACTCGTGGCTCGATGGGTGGAGCACGATGCGCCCAGCCCCCAACAGTCGACGGACGACCTGATGAATGAGACCTCAACGACGACACCGATGACCATGCTTCCCGTGGCGACTCCCACGGTCACGCCAGCGGTTGGGTCCACGGAAGTCGGCAGTTACTTCGTCTCGAACTATCCGCCGTTCTCGCAGTGGCAATCGGAGTTCGTGCCAGAAATCCTCTCAGCGTTCGCCGCCGAACCGAATCGCGATGTGTCGTTGGGGCTGTATCTGCACGTTCCCTTCTGCCGAAAGCGTTGCAAGTTTTGCTACTTCCGCGTCTACACCAATCAGAACGCCTCGGCGATCGAGCAGTACGTCGAGTCCCTCGGCCGTGAGATTGAGCTGCTCGGTCAGCAGCGGGCGGTCAGCGGACGGCAGTTGCAGGTCGTCTATTTCGGAGGCGGGACGCCGTCGTATCTCAGTTCCAAGCAGTTGTTGTTTCTGCGTGACACGCTGCGGCGGACGATCTCGTGGGATCACGCGGAGGAAGTCACCTTCGAGTGTGAACCCGGCACGCTCAACTTGGAGAAGGTCAAGACGCTCAAGGAAATCGGCGTCACGCGCGTGTCGCTGGGTGTCGAGAACTTCAACGATGCGATTCTGGAGGAAAATGGACGGGCTCATCTCTCGCCCGAAATCTTCCGAGCCTACGACTGGCTGCAACAGGTTGGCTTTCCGCAGATCAACATCGACTTGATCGCCGGCATGATCGGCGAGACCGACGAAAACTGGCACCGCTGCACCGAGCAGGCACTGAAACTTCAACCGGACAACATCACCGTCTATCAAATGGAACTGCCGTTCAACACGCTGATCTCAAAAGAAATGCGTGAGCATGGCATCATCTCGCCGGTTGCCGACTGGCCAACGAAACGTCGTTGGGTCAGCGAGGCGATGGATCAATTCCTGTCAAACGGTTATCAGATTTCCAGTGGTAATGAATTCGTGAAGAGCCTCGAGACCGACCGTTTCGTCTACCGCGACAATCTGTTTCGCGGCACCGACCTGCTGGCGGCGGGAGTGTCGGCCTTCGGTCATTTGCAGGGCGTGCATTACCAGAACTTCGACCACATCGAGGAGTATCAAAAGGTTGTCCTCGAAGAGGGCCGCCTGCCGATCAACCGAGCGATGCGACCGACGGTCCATCAGTCGCTGATCCGTGAGTTCGTGCTGCAACTGAAAGAAGGACATCTCGACGCGGCAACCTTCCACCGAAAGTTCGGCGTGGATGTGCTGACCGAATTCGCCGAACCGCTCCGCAACCAAGAAGCCGCCGGGTACTTGGAGATCGACGGCGACGAAGTGCGGCTCACTCGCAAGGGTTTGCTGCAAGTCGATAGTCTTCTGCCGGAATACTTCGAGCCACAACATCGACAAGTGAGATATACCTAGCGGCACGGCTTGCAGATCGCGTGCGACCCAAGGATGCCATGAATCCACACGACGAACTCAAATCATTGGTCGAACTGTTTCCCAGTGTCTCGCCGCTGATTGAACGCGCGGAACATGTGCCGTCGGCGATGACGCCGGAGCCGTACAAGTCGCTGCTCGCTCACGATCACCACATGACGGTGGCGATGGAGTTGTTTCACAAATCGCCGGTTGACGTCCGCGTCTTGGCCAAGCAATTGGACGGAAATCTCTACTGCCGCCAGATCGTGTTGCTGAAGCAGGGGACTGACCAAGTTGTGCAGTTCGGCATCGTGCGATTCGATCTGAAGTCTGTCTCAGAGCGAGTCCGCGAGGAGATTTTGGGCGAGAAGACTCCACTGGGGCGAATCCTGATTCAGCACAATGTGTTCTTGCAGATTGACCTCGGAGCCATTTTGCGAATCACCGCCGGGTTGGGATTGAGCGAAGCGGTGCAGATGCCGCTGCATGGTCAAACCTTCGGCCGGTTGGCGACGATTTTTTGTGATGGCCGGCCAGCGGTCGATCTGTTGGAGATTTCGGCACCGCTTGAGTGACGCCGCCGTCCGCGCGATTTGAATCCATCGAAACGAACAACCGCATGACCGCTCAGTTCATCACCACTCGCCGCGTGGAATTTGCCGACACCGACATGGCGGGAATCATTCATTTCGCGAACTACTACCGGTACATGGAGGAGGCGGAGCACGCCTTCTTCCGCTCACTGGGGCTGAGCATCATGCAGTCGCAGTCGGACGGTTCGGTGATCGGTTGGCCGCGTGTCTCGGCGTCTTGTTCGTTTGAGGCTCCGGCGTATTTTGAGGACGCTCTGGAAGTCCGGCTGAACGTCGTGCGAAAGGGAGTCAAATCGCTGAACTACGAGATCGAGTTTTGGCGCGGCGAGACGCGGCTGGCTCATGGAAAACTGAAGACCGTGTGCTGTGTTTGTCGGCTCGGTCAGCCATTGGAATCGATCGTGATTCCCGTCGAGTACGCCGCCGCGATTGTGGAAGTGCCCGGTCCATCTGTGGGAAATTCGTGAATCCGAGGCTCCGCGCTCACGATTCGCTGAGCGGATGCGTATGATCCGCCGCCCTCGCGGAGCTTGGCGGAATCGAGGCCGTATCGCGAGCAGAGAACAGCTTCAAACCAGCGGTGCGGTGGACGACGTGAGCGGCGGAAAATCGACAAACACTTCTGGCCTCCGACAAATTGGCCATGTCCTGTTGTGTTTGTGCGTCGCTGCCTGGATGTCGTTGGTTTGGTCCAGTGTCGCGATTGCCGACGAACCGCTGTCGGTGCGGGTCGGGTACGATCAATCCTTCAAGGTCGGTCGGTGGACACCGATTGTTGTCGAGAACGCCTCTCCGAATGCTCGAGCCTGCGAGGCGATCGTTACTGATCCGGATGGTGTCGGCGTGGCTCATCCGCTCACGCGACAAGTGGCCGACGGCGCGAGCAGTTTGACTCGCTGGGCCTGTGTCGTGCGCAGCGGTCGATTAGATGGCGGACTGGAAGTGCGAGTTCTGGGCGATGGCCCGGTGCCGCTTCAGCACCGGAGGCTGTCTGCGTCGCAAGTTTCGAAAAGCTCTGCCGACGATTCCGACCGATCGGAGTTCGCTGCGTGTCTTTCGTTGCGACAGTCCGATCCCGTTTGGTTGGAGATTGGTACGGCGATCGAATTATTGAAGCCGATCAGCGGACTGCACGCGATTCGATCGGGCGCAATGCCCCGTGCGGTCGAAATCCCTTGGGCATTAGACGGGGTCGATGGAATCTGGGTGACCAGCCGCGTGGCATTGAGCGAAACAGCACGAGTGGAATTGGAACGCTGGCTGCGTCGTGGCGGACATCTCGTCGTGACGGTCGCGACGGGCATCGATGAGTTTCAGCAAACGCCGTGGGCGGGATTGCTCAAGTCAGTGGTGGAGCCTCATGGGCGATCCCGAACGACGGATCTGAGCGGCATTGAAAGTTTCGCGGTTCATGGCCGGAAGATCCTCGGTGGAAATCGGACACCGGTGCCCATCACGACGCTTTCACGAAGTGATGGGCAAATTCTCGCCGCTTGCTTGGAAGGTCCGTACCTGACGCGGTCGGGAATTGGGTTTGGATTGGTGACTGCGATCGGAATTGATCCGACTGCGGCACCGATGTCGCGATGGGACGGCCGTACCAATTTTGTGAGGCGTCTGCTGTTGGGCACGACCAATTCGGAATCCGCGAAGTCGTCCGCGCGATCGTCGTTGTCTCAAAGCGGCATCACCGACTTGGCGTCGCAATGGCGAGCCGCGGCGATTCACATTCCTGAAATCGGCCGCCCCACTTTGTGGGGAGCCTTGGGACTGTTGCTGGTGTACGCGGCCGTGATTGGCCCGCTCGATTATTTGCTGGTTCACAAACTGCTGAAGCGCCCGCACTGGACTTGGGCCTCGCTGCCATTGCTGGTGGCCGTGGCGAGCATTGGGACAGTCTGGCTGGCTCACGCAGCGAACGGCGATGTGCCGAAGCTGACTCAATTGGACGTCGTCGATATCGACTCCTCCCGGCAAGAGGTGGTTGCTCGTTCCTGGGCAACGGCCTACGCGACGGAGAACACGTTGTGGCATGTCGAGGCCGCTCCCACGCGACTGTCCGCGAATCGTCCGCAAAAGATTCTCAGTTGGCTGGGATTTCCGGAGAACGCTTCGGGAGGAATGTACCGCGACAGCGGATTTGACACCGGGCATGCCGTCGCTCGATCGGCCGTCGATCGCTCGTCGCTCGACGGAATTCCCATCGCGCAGTGGTCATCGAAGTCGCTGACCTCGGAGGCGATCTGGGTTTCGGAGACGCCTCTGATTGAGTCGCAACTCACGAGCACTGTGGCGGGCGAACTCGACGGTCCGGTCGTGCATCACCTGCCATTTGATCTGCTCGATTGGGTCGTCGTGTTCGACAAATGGATCTATCGCCCGCATCCGCGAGCCGGTGAGGCAGCCACGATTTGGCGCGCCGACCAGCCGTGGACTCCGAAAGACGAACGCAACTACGGTCGTGAGCTGCGCGGTTTTCTGCAACGCACCGTTGCGACGAAGAAGCAGGGCAAAAAAGGCTCCGTTCAGGAAGACGTGCTGGTCGTGAAGGAACGCTACAACGTGTTGAATCTCGATCCCGCCGACATCTTGCAAATGCTGACGCTGCACGAATCGGCGGGCGGCAAGAGTTACACAGGGCTGGATCACCACAGCCTGCATGCGTTTGACGTGACTCCGTTGCTGTCGCTGGATCGAGCGATCGTGATTGCTCGTGTCGCCGAACCGACCACCGAATGGCAGTTCAACGGCGAGGCTCGCCCCCCGACGCGGCATCACGGCTTCGTCCGATTCCTGTTACCGGTTCGTCGAATCGGGGATGCGTCCGGTTTTCGCTTCATGCCGAAGATTGAGGTCAATTCGCCGACTCCGCAGGAGACGGAACAGAAGCCGAAAGACAAAGACTCCGCCCCCAATGAAAGCAAGACGCCGTGATCGAAACCAACCAACTCACGAAACGCTACGGCGACTTGATCGCCGTCAACAACATCAACCTCAAGCTGTCCGAAGGGGACGTCTTCGGGTTCATCGGTCCCAACGGTTCAGGCAAGACGACCACGATGCGCATGCTGGCGACGCTGCTCAGTCCCGACTACGGCGAGGCGTACGTCTGCGGCATGTCGATCTACACGCATCCGCAGGAAATCCGCCGGCTGGTCGGCTTCATGCCCGACTTCTTCGGTGTGTACGACGACATGACGGTGATCGAGTACCTCGAATTCTTCGCCGCCGCGTATCGCATCAACGGCCCCTCTCGGCGAGCGGTCTGCGAGGAAAAACTGGAACTTGTGGACATGGCCTTCAAGCGGGACGCGATGGTCAACCAACTGTCGCGCGGCCAGACGCAACGCATCGGACTCGCTCGCGTGCTGCTGCACGAACCGCAGGTGCTGTTGCTCGATGAACCCGCCAGCGGTCTCGACCCGCGCGCCCGCATCGAAATTCGCAACCTGCTCAAAAAACTGGGCGAGATGAAAAAGACGGTCATCGTCAGCAGCCACATCCTGCCGGAACTAGCCGACGTCTGCACTCGCGTTGGCATGATTGAGAAAGGCATTCTCATCGTGGACGGCCACGTCGATGAGGTCATGCGCAAAGCTCGGCGCAGCATTCTGCTGCTGATCCGAGTGAAAGATCGCCTCGACGCCGCCGCCGCGCTGATCGAACAACACCCAGGCGTGCAGTCGATCGAAACCAAAAACGGAACGATCTTCGCGACGCTCAATTCCGACGTGCTCGACTACAGCGAACTCCCGACCCTGCTGCTGGAGAGCGGCTTCAAGCTGACGCTGTTCCGCGAAGAAGAGGTCAACCTCGAAACTGCCTTTATGGAACTGACCAAAGGCTTGGTGCAGTGACGGCTTCGCCTCATTCCCCAAAGCAGACCAAAGCGCCGTCATTCCCTTCAGCTCCGATCACGAGACATCCCTCGCCGACGGCCGGCGACGCGGAAATCCCTCGGCCGGGAACTTGATGCTTTTCGATCAGCGTGCCGTCGGCGAGTTTGGCTTCGTAGAGGAAACCGTCCTTCGAGCCGACAAACACTCGGTCGCCGACAATGACCGGCGAGCTGTTGACTTGGCCGCGAGTGGCGAGTTTCCAGACCCCCTTGCCGGTGGTTCGGTCGATGGCGTGGAGCTGTTTGTCTTGGCCGCCGATCAGCACCAGTTTGTCGGTCAGCGCGGCGGACGAGTGGTACGGTTGGTCGCGCTGCTCGTCGCTGTATTGCCAGACGATTTCTTTCTTGCGCCAGTCTAGGCAGATGACTTCGCTGTCGTGTGTGCCAACAAACAGCAGGTCACCACTGACCGACGGCGATGCGATTAAGAATCGCTCCAGCGGCATGTCGGTCTCTTGTTCGCCGGTCTCGATGTTGATGACCCGCATGTGCTGATCGCAGCCGGTCACGAACGTGTGCTTGCCGGAAATCGCCGGCGAACCGTTCACGCGGTCTTCCGTCTGATACTGCCAGAGCTTTTTACCGTCGGTCGCCTTCAAGCAGTACAGCGAGCTGTCGTACGAACCGAAGATCAGCCGGTCACCGACGACATTCGCCGATGCGATGATCTGCCCGTTCGAAGCGAACGTCCATTTTTTCTGTCCTGTCTTGCGGTCGATCGCGTGAAAGATTCCATCTTCATCGCCGGCAAACACACCGTCGGCCGTGACTGCGGGTGACGATTGAAAACCGGGCAGGAACGTGTTCTTCTCGACCTTGTCGAGCGTGCGATACGACCAGACGATTTCGCCGGTCGCGAGTTTCAGGCAGAGCATCTCACCGCTGAGTGCTCCGACATAAACGTGTTCGCCGACGATCGCGGCCGTCGAAGTGAAACCGTCCTTCGACGTGATCTTCCACTTCTGTTTGAGCTTGCTCGGCAGCGGACTGCTCGCGACGCCCGCCAAGTCCGCCGTGCGACGAAACGTCGGCCAGCTTGCGTCGATCTTCGAGGGCTTGGCCGCAGCCTCTGGCTTGGCCTTTGCCGGGGCATCTTGATTCGCAGCAGCAGCAGCTGGCTTGACGGACTTCGACTCCTGAGCACAAGCCGGCAGCGTCGCCAGCAGCGCTGAAACTCCCGCAGCCAACATGTGGCGTCGAGACAATTCGCCTTCCTGCGGTTCCCCAACCCCCAACCCCCAACCCCCCGTCCGTGTTCTTACATTGCGCATTCGTAAAGCTCCTGCAAGCTCGTGGCATCGACTGGGCGTGGATTGAATTTGCCCGTCCATTGGGAGGCTGCTTCACTGGCCATAACGGGGATCATTTGTTGGGTGATTCCGCACGCTGCCAAGCTGGTTGGAAAATTCACCAGACCGGCGAGTTCGATGATGCGAGCCGCCAAAATCACACCCGCGTTGGGATCATCGGCCGAGCACAATCCCGCATCGGCCGCGAGTTCGCCGTAAAGGCCGCCGACGGTGCCCGCATTGAAGCGGATCACATGTGGCAACATCACGGCGATCGCCACGCCGTGCGTCAAACCAAAGTGTGCCGACAACGGATTGGCCAACGCGTGAGTCGCACCCAGCATCGAATTCTCGATGGCCGCTCCGGCGAAATGGGCTCCCAACAGCATCGCGCCAGCGTCGGTCAGCAGAGTCGGCCGATCGGCGTGACCGGGCTGTTCCTCGCAAATCACAGCGGGAAAAGCCAGTGACAATAACTGCCAGGCGCGTCGACTGAATCGCTGCGACAGTGCGGTTCGCGTCGTTGTGACGTGCGATTCGATGGCGTGGCTGATGGCATCAATCCCGGTCGCGGCTGTTACGAACGGGGGCATCGAGAGTGTCAGTTTTGGGTCGAGAATGGCGATCCGCGCGGCGGCCTTCTTGTCGCCGCACGCCATTTTCATGTGAGTCTTGGAATTGGCGATGAGGGCAAACGACTGAGCTTCGCTGCCGGTGCCCGCCGTCGTGGGAATGGCGATCAGTGGCAGCATCGGTTTCGACGCTTTGCCGAAGCCACAATAGTCCTCCATGCGTCCGCCGTTGGTCAGCAGGAAGTTGATCCCTTTCGCGCAGTCCATGCTGCTACCGCCGCCGAGCCCCACGATCAAGTCGATGTTGGCCTGTTTCGCGGCCTCTAAACCACGCTCGACGTCAGCGGTGGTCGGATCGTGCTGCACTTCGTCGAACACGGTGACTTGCAAGCCGGCTGCCTTCAGCGATTCGACCGCGTGCTGTTCGTGGCCCGCTCGAGCCAATCCTTGATCCGTCACGAGCAGCACTCGCTGGCCCTTCAGATCGCGAGCCAACTTGCCCAGACGCTTCGCTGTTCCCGGACCAAACAGGACTTGTGTCTGATCCGAATCCAAAGACACCGGCCCCGCCGAATCATCCAGATTGTCGAGCAAGTCCAGCGCCGTCATGCGGAAACTCGTCGGAGGGCGGTTGAGGCGGGTATCGTGTGGCAGGAACGCTCAGTGAACGTCGGTCGGATTCTACGGCGACGAGCGAGCCGAGGCCAAGTGCTGCTCAGGATTCCCCGACCGCAGGCAGAGTGAAGCAGGTCGACGTGCCAGCCCCATGCGACACGGCATAGACCAACTCTTGCAGCGACTGTTCGGCTGATTTGGAGACGTTCGACGGCGGATCGGGTGAGGACCTGGCCGGTCGCTCAAGGGTCTCGGGGTTGCTCCGTCAGGATGTATGAGCGGCCAATCTCGCTCGTCCCCGAAACCGGCAAAGTTTGACAAGCCTCGCCCAACCGCGCCGGTTCCGTGGATTGCTTCGGCGCAACAACGTGTCCCTCAGCACAAGTAATGTCTCGGCGAATCGCGTTGGCTCGTCCGGCGCGTCAAGAGATGCCGGTTGTCCCTCCGATACCGACTAGCGAACCCCCATCCATGGCTGACGCTGCTACTGTCGGTCACGGATGGGGGCAGCATCCGCCACGACGACACGGAAAGTCACATCATGACCAAGCCGCTCACTCCTCAAACTGAAGTCGAAGCCCTGCGGCAGGAAGTCGCGGCCTTGCGGCACAAGCTGTTGCAGTCGCAGCGACTGAGCACCGTCGGCGCGCTGGCCTCGTCGGTGACGCATGAGTTCAACAACATCCTCACGACGGTCATCAACTACGCGAAGATGGGCCTGCGGCACAAAGACGCGAACTCGCGAGACAAGTCGTTCGACAAAATCCTCGCCGCCGGCCAGCGAGCCGCGAAGATCACCACCGGCATGTTGTCCTACGCCCGCGGTCGAGGCGACCGTCGTGAACCGTATGACCTCGTCACGCTGGTCGGCGAAGTTCTGGTGCTGGTCGAGAAAGACTTGCAGATGCACCGCGCTCGCCTGGAAACCAACTTCTCCGAGCACCCGCAAGCCGAAATCAACGCTGGCCAGATTCAACAAGTCGTGCTGAACCTGATCATCAATGCTCGCCAATCCATGCCCAACGGCGGCCGACTGCTGATTTCCGTTACGTCGAATCGCGAGTCCGGATTCGCGGAGATCGGCGTCCGAGACAGCGGCTGCGGTATCGCGCCCGAGCAATTGAAAAAGATCTTCGACCCGTTCTTCTCGACCAAACAAGCCGACGAAAACGGCCAAGGGGGCAGCGGCCTCGGCTTGTCGTTGTGTCGCGAAGTCATCGAAGCCCACCACGGTCGCATCCGCGTCGAAAGCACCGTCGGGGTCGGAACGCAGTTCACCCTCAAGCTCCCACTGGTCGCGGCCACCGCCGGCTCGATCGGCCCCAAGAAGCCGATGCAAAAGGTCGGCTAAAAGTAGACGACTCACTTCATGAGCCGAAGATTCCGCTCACGGCGTGGGCGGTCTACCATTTCGCCATGCGACGCCGAGTCCTCATTGCTGGCCTCTTCCACGAGACGCACACGTTCTTGACCGAACGGACTCCGTGGTCCGCCTTCTCCGTGCGACGCGGTTCTGAATTCTTCGTCGCACGCGGCGACGGCTCACCGCTGTCCGGAGTTTTGGAAATCGCCGATGAGCGAGGTTGGGATGTGATCCCGACCATCGACGCGCGAGCCACTCCCAGCGGGACTGTCGACGATGCCGCCTTCGAGCAGTTTTGGTCCGAACTCCGAGCCGTCGCCGAACCAGCGCTGCAACACGGTCTCGATGGAATCTACCTCGTTCTTCACGGCGCGATGGCTACGGAGACGATCCGCGATCCCGAAGGAGAATTGGTCCGCCGGTTGCGAGCACTCTCAGGCGGCAATGCCGTCCCGATCGGCGGAGTGCTCGACCTGCATGGCAACATCTCGCGAGATTTCGCCGAAGCCACCCAAGCGTTCGTCGCGTACCGCAAGAACCCGCACACCGACGCCTGTGAAGCGGCGTGCGACGGCGCACGGTTGCTCGACCGCACGATGAACTCTGACTGTTGGCCGGTCACGTTGCACGCTGCTCCCGGCATCGTCTGGCCGCCGACCGGCGTCAGCACTCAGGACGAGCCGATGCGAGTCCTCGAAAAACTCGCCCGCGAGATCGAACAAGCGCATCCCGACATCGCCGCCGTCAACGTCTTCGCGAGCTACTCGTTCGCCGACACGCCCGACACCGGCGTGTCCTTCATGGCCGTGACGTTTGGTGATTCGACCGAAGCCCGCCGCGCGCTTCAGTCGCTCTGCGACGAGGCGACTCGTTGTCGAGAACAAGGCAACGTCGTGCCGCCATCGCTCGACAGTGTTCTGCCAATGATTCGAGCGGAAGTCGCGCGCGGCGAGATTCCGGTCATCGTCGTCGAACCGTCCGACAACATCGGTGGCGGAGCACCCGGCGATCTGACGCAGGTCTTTCGTGCCCTGGCTGCGAGCGGCATCGGCAATTCAGTCGTCGTCATCAACGATCCGATCGCGGTCGCGGAAGTGAACTCACGCCCCGTCGGATGGCGAGGCTCACTGACATTTGGTGGACGCAGCGATCCCCGCTTCGACTCGCCGGTGACGTGCGAAGTGGAATTAGTCTCCACCAGCGACGGCCAATTCACGCTCGAAGACCGGCACAGCCATCTGGCCTCGATGTGCGGAGTCCAAATCGACATGGGGCCGTGTGCGGTCGTGCAACATGCTGGCATCCGAGTTCTACTGACCAGTCGCAAAACGCCGCCGTTCGACCTCGGCCAGCTTCGCAGCCAAGGGATCATCCCAGAGACGCTGTCGGTCATCGGCGTCAAGGCCGCAGTTGCGCATCGCCAAGCCTATGACCCGATCGCGAAGCACAGCCACACGGTCAACACGCTTGGCCCCTGCACGAGCGATCTGCGCTCGCTGCCGTTCGAACAAATCCGCCGGCCAATCTTTTCGCTCGACCGTTCGTAGAACGAGGCGGCTACGTTCACAGAATCGCGTCGATTGGCTGGCCGAAGTCGATCTCCAACCGCTTGCGGCCGGGAACTTCGAGGCGTCTCGCATCGAGACCGAGTTGATGCAGTACCGTCGCGTGCAGGTCGGTGACGTAGTGGCGGTCCTCGACCGCGTGGAAGCCGAGTTCATCGGTCTTGCCGTGCGCGATGCCGCCTCTCACACCGCCGCCAGCCAGCACGATCGAGAAGCCGTAGGGGTGATGGTCTCGGCCGTTCGAGTTTTGAGCACCCGGCGTGCGACCAAACTCGGTGCCGATGACGACCAGCGTTTCGTCCAGCGTGCCGCGACGTTTCAAATCTTTGATGAGCGCGGCGATCGGCTGATCGACTTCATTGCAGAGCTTGCTGTGTCCGGCTTGCAGGTTGCCGTGAGCGTCCCACGCGCCGGCTCCGCCGTTGCTGCCGTGGAAGATTTGGATGAAGCGGACCCCTTGCTCGGCCATGCGGCGCGCGGCGAGGCATTGTTGGCCGAATGTCTTCGTCACGGCTTGATCGAGTCCGTACATCGACTGCGTCTCGGCGGTTTCCTGGCCGAAGTCCACGAGATTCGGCACGGCCGTCTGCATCTTGAACGCGAGTTCGTACGAGCGGATGCGAGCCAGCAGCGCCGGGTCGTTCGGGTACTCGACCGTCGCGAGCTTGTTCAGCCGGCCGAGCAATTCGAACTCGCGGCGTTGCTCTTCGACGAACACGTCGTTGCCAGGTTGAGCGAACGGCAGCGGGTTGGCCGGATCGACCGACAACTGCACGCCGTTGTGAGCCGGGCCGAGATAGTTGGCTCCATGTGCCCCGATGCCACCGCAGCAATCGGCGATCGGCGTGCCCATCACGATGAACTGCGGCAGCGAGTCGTTCAGCGAACCGAGTCCGTAATTCACCCACGAGCCAATCGTCGGGTACGGTCCTTCGAGCGAATGCCGGCCGGTGTGAAATTGAAGCTGTGCTCCGTGATTGTTGTCGGTCGTCCACATCGACCGCACGATGGCCAGGTCGTCCGCGCACTCGCCGACGTGCGGCCACCAATCGCTGATCTCCAACCCGCTCTCGCCGCGCGGCCGCCAGCCAATCTGCATCGGGTAAATGTGCGGATGAACTTTGTGCAGCCCAGCGATGACCTCGCGCAGATTCTTCTTGATGTACGGCGAATCGAGAGACGACTTGTACGGCGATTCCTCAAACGTCTTTCCGGCCCACCGGTTGAGTTCCGGCTTCGGATCAAACGTCTCCATCTGGCTCATGCCGCCGATCAAGAAAATCCAGATGACCGACTTAGCCTTTTGTCGTCGCACCGGCAGCCCGCTCGGCGGAGTCCACGCATCCTGCGATTCCGCCTGCGCGATGCCGTCGCGATTGAGCATGGCTCCCAGCGCCAATCCGGTGAAGCCCATGCCGATGTCGGAGAGAAAGGCCCGGCGATGAACGCTTTTGGATGGCGACATGGCTGTCATCCCTCAAATCCCAAAGACGATGAGTTGGCCAAAGAGTCAGACAAACTAGAGTCGAGCTACCGGTCGATCTCGCCCATCACGACATCCAGTGAGCCGACGATGGCGGGAATATCGGCCAGTAGAAAACCTTCGCAGAGCGGGGCGGTGACGGAGAGGTTGCAGAAGCAGGAGCTTTTGGCACGGGCGCGGAACGGTTCGGCTTTGTCGTTGCCGACGATGTAAAAACCCATCGCGCCGCGCGGGCATTCGGTTTCGAGGTACGCTTCGTCGACCGGCAGCTTGGCGCTCATCTTGTACGGCACGCGGTAGGTGCCTTGAGACTTCGGGTACTTGGTCATCGCTTGGCGGACGAGCTTGATGGATTGCACGACTTCCATCATGCGGACGAAGAATCGGCACCAGTTGTCGCCGAGCACCGCTTCACGCGGGGCGTCTTCAAACGGGGCGGAGATGACGTCGAAGTCGTAGCCAGTGTAATAGCGCGTGTAGATCGGCTCGCCGTCGCGGCGGAGATCGAAATCGACGCCGCTGCCGCGCAGGACCGGGCCGGTGCAGCCGTGGCTGATCGCCAGTTCTTTGGTGAGGATGCCCAAGCCCGCCGTCCGCTTGATGAAAATTTGGTTGCGAGTCAGCAGCGTGTGATATTCCGTGATGCGCGGCTCCAGCCAGTTGAGAAACATCTCGACCGCTTCCAGCCAGGTCAGCTTGATGTTCTTGTTGCGCTTGGTCAGCGCGGCGAGACCAGGAGGAATCGGGATGATGTCCGGCAGGTCGTGGGTCGCTCCGCCGATCGTAAAGTAGCTGTAGGTCAGACGTGCTCCGCAGAGTTCCTCGAACAGGTCGAGGATAATTTCTCGCTCGCGGAAGGCGTACAGGAACGGACTGAACGTGCCGAGATCCAGACCGTAAGCACCCATGCCGACCAAGTGGCTGGCGATGCGACCGAGTTCGGCGACCAGCACGCGAATCGTCATCGCCTTCTCAGGGACTTCCAGGCCGATCAGCTTCTCGACGGCCAACGCCATGCCGAGGTTCATGTTCATCCCGGCGAGGTAATCCATGCGGTCGGTGTAGGGCACCCACTGCGGCGTCGCGAGATTCTCACCGATCTTCTCGGCACAGCGATGCAGGTAGCCGATGTGCGGCGTGATCTCGTGAATGATCTCGCCGTCGGTTCGCAGCAACAGCCGCAACACGCCGTGCGTGCTGGGATGCTGCGGTCCCATGTTGACGAGCATCTCGTCGGTGCGAACGTCGAATTCGATGACGCGGGTATCTTCGAGAGTCAGGCTCATG
>QWQF01000215.1 GCA_003669125.1 Planctomycetota bacterium | reverse complement strand
TTCGGCCCGGAGCCGTCTCCCGTGGAGATATACAGACAACCGTCGGGACCAAACTTCAAACAGCAGCCGTTATGACCGCCGGCGAGCCAGGTGATGATCGTCGTTTCGCTCGCCACCTCGATCGTCGGCGGGTTGGTGTCCGACACGCGGTACCGCGCGATGTGCGAGCCGTCTTCCAGATTTCCTCCCTTGATGTAGCAGACGTAGCAGTACCGGTTCTTCGCGAAGTCGGGATGAAACGTGATCGAGTAAATCGCCTGCACCCCTTTGATCTCTTTGGCGAGATCAATCACCAAGTCGGCCGCCGCCACGTCAGGCTTGTTCGAGAACGAAAAGATCTTGCCTCCTTGCTCGGCGACGAATAGCCGGTCGCTGCCCGATGCCTTGGTGATGTCGAGACAATTATTGAACTTGAGCGCCGGGAAGGCCCGTTCGGTCACGTAGGGCAGCGGCACCTCCGGCGATCCCGTGATCCGCGAAGTTGTCCACGCCACTCGCTTCTCGAGGCCGACCTTCGGCGGGTCAGCCAGTGTGCTGCGGTGCATCGCCGCGAAAATCGAGGAAACCAACACCAGCGTGGCGACGAATCGCGAGAGTTTGCTTGTTGCCATGTGACTCACTAACGATGAATGATCGAACGGTTCAGGCGAAGATTTCGTGAGCGACGTTGCCGGCCACGTCGGTCAACCGGAAGTCGCGGCCGGTGTAGCGGTAGGTCAGGCTTTCGTGGTCGAGACCCATCAAAGCCAGCAGCGTGGCGTGCAGATCGGTGGTGTGCATGCGGCCTTCGACGGCGTGCAGGCCGTATTCGTCGGTGGCTCCGAATGAAAAACCTTTCTTCACACCGGCACCGGCCAGCCACATCGGGTAGCCGGTGATGTTGTGATCGCGGCCGTCCGGACCTTGAGCGGTTGGCATGCGGCCGAACTCGCTGCCGAACAGGACCAGCGTGTCATCCAGAAGTCCGCGTTGGCCGAGGTCGTCCAGCAGCGCGGCGGTCGGCTGGTCGGTGGCGGCGGAATTTTTGATGAGGTCGCGATGCAGATTGTTGTGTTGATCCCAACCGGGATGGCAGATCTCGACGAAGCGAACTCCGGCTTCGGTCAAGCGCCGAGCCATCAGGCATTGCCGCGCGAAGCTGCCGGCAGGACCGGGCTTCACCCCGTAAGCATCGAGCACGGACTGTGGCTCTTTCGAGATGTCGAGCAACTCCGGCACCTTGCCCTGCATCTTGAACGCCAGTTCGAATGACTGGATGACTCCTTCCAACTCGTCCGGCGCGCCGGGTGTCGCCGCGAGGTCACGATTCAACGATTGAATCAAGTCGATCTGCTTGCGTTGCAATGACGTCACGGTCTGTGGCTTCAAGTTCGGCACGAAGCCGACGTCATTGATGCGGGTTCCCTGAAAGTGAGCCGGCAGGAACGCGCTACCGAAATTAATCGCTCCGCCGAAGTTCGCGGACGGATTGATCGTGACGTAGCCGGGCAGGTCTTGGTTCTCGGTGCCGAGGCCGTACATCAGCCACGCCCCCATCGACGGTCGCGTGAGCGACGCGATCGCGGTCCCCGTGTGAAGCTGAATGCAAGCCTGCGGATGAGCCGGCGTGTCCGTGTGCAAGCCGCGCAGGAAGCACAGGTCATCGACGTGCTTCGTCATGTGCGGAAAGAGGTCCGAGACCCATGTCCCGGTCTGTCCATGCTGGCTGAATTTGAACTTGGACGCGGTCAGCAAGCCGCCGCCGGGGCCGACCTTGCCGCCGTTCTTCTGAAGCTGCGGCTTGTATTCCCAAGTGTCGAGTTGAGATACCGCTCCTTCCATGAAGCAGAAGATGATCCGCTTGGCCTTCACGGCGAAGTGCGGCGGCTTGGGGGCTAACGGGCGGAGTGCGTCTGCCGGTTCATTCGCCACGGCGCGATTCCGCATCGTGTCCTGGCCGAGCAGTCCCACCAGCGCGAGAGATCCGAAACCGGCACTACTGGTCTGCAACGCTTGCCGGCGCGACAGTCGGCGGCTGAGCAATTTCAATTCAGTTTGCGGGTTGAGCATGGTCGCTTCCTTGGAGCGGTGTTCACTTCGTAGACCGCACGCCTACGTCAGAGCTACTTGATAAATCGAAATTCGGCGCTTCCCAGCAGAGCCTGGCAGAAGCTGATCCAAGCGGCGTGTTTGGGATCGGTTGGTTCGAGAGCCTCCTCTTTATCAGGATCATCGGTGCGGTCTTTTTGATCCGCATCGGTCGTCGGGACGGAATTCGTGGTCGCGGATTCCGGCCGCGTTGCCGTTGCGGCTTTCTTTCCCGGCTTGCGAGCCGGCTGCGCGAGCTTCGGAACCAGAACCTCGCGAGCCGCCGTCTCGTATTCCGTCAGATAGTTTGAGGCTCGTTCGATCTCAGCAGTGGTCGCGGCACGTCCCATCGCCAACTGATAGGCCAGATCCACGCGAGCGGCGTCCGTCAGATCGGGTTGTTTGAGGAGGCGGGCGGCAAACGCCAATGCCTGTCGCCGCACGAACGGGTCGTTCAATAAATAGAGAGCTTGAGTCGCCACCGTGGTCGTGTCGCGGCTGCCGGTGACCATGCCCTGTGTGGCGAAGTCAAAGACGTCCAACGAGGTCGGCGTGATGTTCCGCACCAGCGGCAGATACACACTGCGCTGCGTGCTGTTGACCGCTCCGGCCATCAGGCGTTGAGCCTCCGGGCCGTTGTTTCGCAATTCGATGACCTTGAAGTCCTTGGCGGGCGAAGCTTCGGGGCGAGACAGATTCAGAGTGCCGGCCGCCGCCAGAGTCGCGTCGCGAATCTCTTCGGCGTCGAGCCGCCGTGGGCTGTGTCGCCAGACCAACCGATTCGCGGGATCGGTCGCCAGATGACTCTCAGGCGTCTCCGAACCAAGTTGATACGTTCGCGTCAGCACGATCGCTCGCACGAGCTTCTTGATCGACCAGCCGTCGCGAATGAATCGCTGAGCCAAATGATCCAGCAAATCGGGATGCGACGGCGAATCGCCGGTCACTCCGAAGTTATCGACGCTGAGCACCAACCCCTGACCGAACAAGTGCTGCCAAATTCGATTGGCCATGACGCGCGACGTCAGCGGATTCCGCTCGCTGGTCAGCCACTGAGCCAACTCCAGTCGGCCGCTTTGATTCGGATTCACTCGCGGCGGATCGGCAATCGGAATCACGCCGAGGAACCCGCGAGCCACGACCGGTCCAAGCTGCTCGGCCTCGCCGCGCACGCGAATTTCGGTGTCGCCGATCGTCTTCGAATCGCGGACTCCGAAAGCGACCGGTCCCTGCATCGCCGGATCGCTGACTGCGAGCAATTCGGCCTGAAGCTTCGCGACTTTCTCACGTGCGACGACTTGCTTCTGCCGTCCGTCCGGCGCGAGTTCGTTCCCTTCTTTGGTTTCATTCAGCGTCTTCAGTTCAGCGCGGGCTTCAGCCAGTGCCTTGTTGATTTCGCCGCGCTTCGTGCCCGAATCGGCATCGACCGTCGTTGGCGAACCCAGCTTCAACAGCATGTCGGTGTCGTAGTAGTCCAGGCCGCCGCCGCCCATTTTGTTCCGCACGCCGGCGCACAGATCCGTGCTGCGAAAGATGCCGGCCAAGGCGTAGTAGTCCGCCTGCGGAATCGGATCGAACTTGTGATCGTGGCAGCGAGCACAACTGGCCGTCAGTCCCAGCACCGCTCGACTGACGGTGTCGATCTGCTCATCGACGTTGTCCATGACGAAGCGGACCTTGTACCGCTGATTGACGTCCTTCACCCCCAGCGCCAGGAATCCGGTCGCGATGAGTTGCTCGTCGCGCTGAGCGTCCGAGTTCGAGGGCAACAGGTCGCCGGCAATCTGCTCGCGAAGGAACTGGTCGTACGGCTTGTCGAGGTTGAAGGCATCGATGACGTAGTCGCGATACCTCCAGGCGTGCGGGTACGGAAGATTGCGAGCCGAGCCCGTCGATTCGCCGTACCGAGCGATGTCCAACCAATGCCGACCCCAGCGTTCACCGAACGCGGCCGAGGCCAGCAAGCGATCGACGACTGTTGCGAACGCGGTCGTGGAATCGTCCTTCACGAACGCGGCGATCTCTTCGAGCATTGGCGGCAGACCGGTCAGATCAAACGTCACGCGGCGGATCAGTGTCACTTTGTCGGCATCGCTCACCGGAGTCAGCCGTTGCTCTTCCAGCTGGACCTGAATGAATCGGTCAATGTCCTCGCGCGCCCAATCAGCGGCGCGGATCGCTGGGACTTTCACGTCGCGCAGCGGCTGCCATGCCCAATGTTCTTTCCGCAGCCGTTCGTATTCCGGGCTGGGATCACCCATCGGCAGAGTGAACTCGACGGTCGGCCAGACCGCTCCGTCTTGAATCCATTTCGTGAGGTCGGCGATCTGCTGCTCGGAGAGCTGCTTCATCGGCGGCATCTTGAGCTTGTCCGTCTGCCGCACCGCCTTGATGAGCAAACTCTTTTCGGCATCCCCCGGAACGATCGCTGCTCCGCGATTGCCGCCGACGATCAACGCATTGCGATCGTCGATCCGCAACCCGCCCTGCGAATTCGTGTTGGTCGAATGGCAGTTGAAGCAGTTGTCGGCGAGCAGCGGACGGATTTTCTTCTCGAAGAACTCGACCGCGGCAGCGTCTTTCGGCGGAGCGGCTTGAGCCGATTCGAGTATCAGCATCGACACGAGCAGAGCAGGCAAAACAAAAGCCACCGAGCGAGAGCTGAAAGCCATGACGGTCTTCCTGGCTGGCGGGAGTCAAATTCAGATGCGACATTCCACCCGGATTCAATTCCGCTGACAAGTCGGAACCGGTGAAACAGCCGTCCATAAAGGCTCCACATGCTGCGATTTTTCTTCGGCATCGCGTTAATCTGTTTGCTGAGCGGCGTCGCGACCGCAGCGGCACAACCCAACGTGGTCATTTTCCTGGCAGACGATGCGGGCTGGGGGGATTACAGCCGCAACGGCAACACGCAGGTCAGCACGCCGCATATCGACTCGATCGCGCGCGGCGGCGTGACGCTCGATCGCCTCTTCGTCTGTCCTGTTTGTGCTCCGACGCGAGCCGAGTTCCTGACCGGGCGGTATCACCCGCGCGGCGGCGTGCGCGGAGTGTCGACCGGCCAGGAACGGCTTGATCTCGATGAGCGAACAATTGCCGAGGCCTTCAAAGCGGCGGGCTATGCGACCGGCGCGTTTGGCAAGTGGCACAATGGCAGTCAGTGGCCGTATCACCCGATGGCTCGCGGGTTCGACGAGTACTACGGGCACAGTTCCGGCCACTGGGGCGAGTACTTCGATCCGCCGCTCGAACTCAACGGCCGCATGGTCCGCGAGCCGGGCTACATCGTGGACCTCTGCACGAACAAGACTCTCGACTTCATCGACCGCAACCGATCGAAACCGTTCTTCTGCTACGTCCCGTTCACGACGCCGCACTCGCCGTGGGCCGCGCCCGAATCGGATTGGCAACGCTTCAAAGACAAGTCGATCACGCAACGAGCGACTGTTGCGGATCAGGAGGTGCTCGACGAAACGCGCTGCGCTCTGGCGATGATCGAAAATCAGGATGCGAACGTCGGCCGCGTGCTGGCGAAGCTCGACGAATTGAAGCTGGCTGAAAACACGATCGTGCTGTACTTCTCCGACAACGGTCCGAACAGTTGGCGCTGGAACGGCGGCATGAAGGGGCGCAAGGGGACCACCGATGAAGGGGGCGTGCGCTCGACCTGCTTCCTCCGTTGGCCCGCGCGATTGCCCGCCGATCACACGGTGACACAGATCGCTGGCGCGATCGACTTGTTGCCGACGCTGACGGCGCTGGCGGGCGTATCGCGAGTCGGCGACAAGCCGCTCGACGGTCGCGATCTCTCTCCGCTGCTGCTCAAGCAATCGACGGACTGGCCTGACCGGATGATTTTCTCGACGTGGGCCGGGCGCATCAGCGTGCGGACGCAAGGGCATCGGCTCGACGATCAGGGACAGCTCTTCGACATGCTCGCCGATCCGGGGCAGATCAAGCCGATCACCGACCGCGAACCGGAGACCGTCGCTCGATTGAAGTCGGCCGTGACCGCGTGGCGGCAAGACGTGTTCAGCGGCGCTCGTCCCGCGGCAACAGTCGCGCAGACAAAAGGTCAGCAGAAAGCAGCGGGAGGCAACGCCGTCGATCCCCGTCCAATCCCGGTCGGCTACCGCGAGTTCCCAATCACGATGCTGCCCGCTCGCGATGGCGAACCGCGCGGCGGAGTCCGTCGCAGCAGTCCCGCGCCGAACTGCTCGTACTTCGTGAACTGGACCTCGAAAGAGGACAGCCTGGTCTGGCTGCTGGATGTCCACACGACCGGCCACTACGAAGTGGTCATCGACTACACCTGTCCCGAACCCGACGTCGGCTCACTGATTGAATTGAGCTGTCGCGACAGTCGCCTCGCCGGCCGAGTCACCACCGGCTGGAACCCACCGCTCTACACGAACCAGGACACGCTGCCACGCCCGCACGGCGAATCGTCGATGAAAGAATTCCGTCCGCTGAAACTCGGCGAGATCACGCTGGAGAAAGGACAAGCTCCGCTCACCCTGCGTGCTTTGGAAATCCCTGGCCAATCGGTCATGGACGTACGGCGCGTGACGCTGACGCTGCTCCGCTGAATCGCAACCACCCTCAGGAGAAGTTTGCATGAGTTGGCGTCTGGTCCTGTTGTTGATGTTGTTCACGACTCCGCTACTCGGCGAGGAACTCGACTACCGTGTCCTCGATCCCGACCTGAAAGTCGTGCGGCTCGATTCGTCGGGAGACGATTCGTTTCTGTCGGTGCGGCTCGACACGGCGGGACGGATTTTTGTCGGTGGCCGCAAGACGTTGTTCGTCTACGACGTCGACGAGGCCGGGCGGTACAGGCCACGGCACTTGCTGTGTGAATTTCCCGATCACACTTGGGTCAACGATATCGAGATGCGAGGCGATGACCTCTACGTCGTCACGGTCAGCGCGGTGTATCGGCTGGCGGGTGCTCGGCTGAAACGCGAAGGAGTCACTCCCGAACGGCTGTTGTGGGGTGTGCCGAACGGTCACGTCCATCAGTGCTTTCATGCCTGCGCGTGGGGCCCAGAGGGAGACCTCTACGTCTCGATGGGCGATCCACTGTGGTACTACGGCGACTTCACTCGACCGGATCACTGGGGTCATTGGACGATGTTCTTCAAGGGCGATCCCGAAGCTTCGCGCGACGAGAACAAGACGGTTCGCGTCGGCGACAAAGATTGGGCGACGATGCCGTACAACGGCGTCGGCGGAGTCTTCCGCATTCGGCCGGACGGGACCAATCTGCGGAGTTTTTCGCGCGGCTTGCGAAACCCGTGCGGGCTGTGCTTCGACAAGCATTGGAATCTCTTCACCAACGACAACGATCACGAGGGGCTGCCCTCGGCCTACGTTCCCGGCCGGTTGTTGCATGTGACCGAAGGCTCGTACTTCAGTTGGCCGCGCGGTTGGTTGCAGAGCAAATCGCCCGATCTTGCCGACATTCTGCCGAGCCTCAACGAAGAGTTGGGCCGATTCGTGCCGGTCCTGCAAACGTATTACGCGGACGGCTATCTGCCGGAGAAGTACGACAACAATCTGCTCGTCGCCCGCTGGTGCCGCCGACAGGTCACGCGATACCCGCTCGAAGCCAAAGGAAACACCTTCACGGCGAAGGAGCATGTCCTGTTGGAGGGGAGCGATCAGGCGCGGCCGGTTGGCGTTTGCGTCGGTCGCGGCGGACGAGTCTTCGTCACGATCTGCTACATGGCTCAGAACGAAGGCTCGCCCGTGTATCGCAGCGACTTGGTCGTCATCACCCGCAAGGACGATCCCGACACGATGCCGTTCGATGGGTACGACGCGACGAAAGCCAACGTCTCGCGTCTGCACGACGAGTTCAAATCCAATCATTCCGCTCGCAGCGTGGCGGCTCGACAGGAACTGTTGCGGCGGGGCGAGGAGCTTCCGAAAAGGAAGGACGATCAGAAAGCGATTTTCTCGTCGCCTTCGTTTCGTGCTGGCTTCGTGGCGGGATTCGCCGAAGGTCTCCAAGAGCGTGATCCCAATGCCGCAAGGAAGATGGAAGCCGAGGAACTCGGTCGATTGGTCGCCGAAGGAAGCACGCACATCGCTCAGCGTGAGTGCCTCGAATACTCCGCCCGCGACGATCTGAAGCTGCATCAGATGTTGTGTCGCTCGAAGCAGGTGTCGCAGCGACTGGCCGGCGTGCTGACGGTCGGCTTCCGGCTGACGATTCCACCGCTGGATGCCAAGTTGCCGGACGATGCGCCGCTCGCGCCGCAGCAGAAGGAGGAAGCAAACGTCATCCTCTTTGCCGACGAGAAAGAGCCGATCGACTTGCGCAAATTCGGCCGCGTCGGCAACTACACGGTGGCCGAGCATTGGAAGGCGCTCAAGCACACCGCCGAGCAGGAGCAACTCTTCGCGCTGCTGGTCGAGCGGCTTGGCGATGACGACGACAAGGTGCGTTTGCAGGCGGCATACTTCTTGTCGTTGCTCAAGGATCCACGCTCTGAGCCGAAGATTGCCACGGTCACGGCCGACGTGCAGAACAAGCGGCTGGATCTGCTCGGGAAGTTAGAACACGTCAAGCCGCAGGTCTGGATGCTCGGACCAGTGCCGGATGCGGATGGCTTTGAGACGGTGCATTCCGTCGAGACGGCGGCCATCGACCTCACCACGAAATATGTCGTCAACGGAAGATCGTTCGAGTGGAAGCTGACGAAGACGACGAGTCCCGATCGGCCGCTGTTCAACTTCAACACGCTGTTTGGTTCGTCGCCGAATTCGTCGGTCTATTCGCTGGTTCGTTTTGATGTGCCGACGGCTCAGCGCATGCAACTGCTCGTCGGCAGCGAGGACGGCGTGAAGGTCTGGCACAACGGCAAGCTGGTCTTCACCAACGACGTCGTCCGTCCGCTGCAACAGCTTGACGATGTCGTGCCGCTCGATCTGCTGGCGGGGAGCAACGACATTCTCGTTCGAGTGCGCATGCGATCGGGACGCGGCGGACAATACCTGCACTTCAAGCATCTCGGCGACGTAAAGTTTTCGCTGCCGGAGAAGCCGGACGGTCTGTCGCTGGCCGATCGGTTGAAGTCGTCCGGCAGTGGCTCGCAGCCGATTGATCCGAAGTTCTTTGCGGTCGATTGGTCCGAAGCGGTGAAGACCGGCGACGTCGCTCGCGGCAAGAAACTGTTCGGTGCCGAGTCCCTCGGCTGCGCGAAGTGTCACGCGGCGACCGCCAATCAGCCGGGCGGCGGCGGTCCCAGCTTGGCCGATTCCGGCAAACGTTTTTCAACGGCGTACCTCGTCGAATCGGTGCTCGCTCCTGGCAAAATCATCTCGCCGGTCTTCAAGTCCTCGACGATCGAGACCACCGACGGCAAAGTCATCACTGGCCTCATCGTCAGCGAAACCGGCGAGAAGCTGGAAATCCTGCTGCCCGACACGAAGCGAGTTTCGATCAACAAGCCGGACATCGAAGCGAGAAAGCTCGCAGACATCTCGGCGATGCCGGCCGGTGTCGTCAAGACGCCGGAAGAGTTACGAGACGTCATCGCGTACCTATTGAGCAACCCGACCGATTCCGGGAAATAGCCGATAAAACTATCGGAGCATCAACAAAGTCCGATATGCTGCGGGGCGGCCGTCGACCTTTGGTGATGCCCCATCCGGAGTGATTGATGATTGTCCGCAGCCGATTTCGCGAGTTGCTCCTGCCGGTCGCCATGTGCTTGGCGATCCTCGGCGGGCGCACTGCGTTCGGCCAAGTGCCGCCGGTACTGAATACGGTCTTTCCGATGGGGGGACAGGTCGGCCAGTCGGTGGAGATGACGGTCAGCGGCAGCAACCTGCAAGGACTTCGGACTCTGCATTGCAGTGTTCCCGGCGTCCGCTGCGAGCGGTTGGATCCGACGCGCATTCGGCTGACGATTCCAGCAGACGCACCGCTGGGGCTGTGTGACCTGTGGGCCGTCGGGGACAACGGCGTCAGTTCGCCGAGGACGTTTGCGATCGGCAATCGAGCCGAGCAGTTGGAGACCGAGCCGAATGAAACGGCATCGGCAGCGATGTCGGTCCCGCTGAACGTCGTCATCAACGGGCGACTCGACAAGGCCGGCGACGCGGATCATTTCCGCTTCGAGGCGAAGCACGGACAGCGTGTGGTCATCGAGTGCTCGGCGGAGCGGATCGATTCGCAACTGCGTGCGGTGCTGGAGATCTTCGACAGCAACGGCCGACGGTTGGCGGTCAATCGCGGTTACTTCGGCATCGACCCGCTGATCGCCTTCCGTGTTCCGGCCGATGGTTCGTACGTCGCGAAAATTCAGGATCTGACATCGTCGGGAAGTGCGGAGCACTACTACCGGCTCGACATCGACACTGGACCGCGAGTGGCGTTCTCGGTGCCGAGCGTGATCGAACGGGGCAAGACATCGCGCGTCGCGCTGTACGGTTGGAACTTGAGGGAGGGCGACGCTCCCGCCGAGCCACGAGTCACTGGAGCGTCCGGCTCGGTGGGAGTCTCGCCCTCCCGAACGAACAGTGACTTCGATCGCCTGGAAGTGGACATCCCCGCGTCTCTCGCCGAACCGGCTTGGCCGTTGCTCGCGCGGATGCTGCCGGCGCAAGCGGTGCTCGCAGGAGCATCGTTTCCGTTTCAACTTCCCGGCAGTCATTCGCCGGTGATGATCGGTGTCACCGATGCGCCAGTGGTGTTGGACCACGACGGCAATCACTCTCCTTCGGCGGCGCAGGAGGTCGTCATTCCGTGCGAAGTCAGCGGGCAACTCGTCACCGGTGACGAGTGCGATTGGTTTGCGATTCCCGCTCGGCGCGGCGAAGTGTTCTTCATCGAGGCACTCGGACATCGAATCCAGTCGCCGGTCGATTTGCAGATCAGCGTGCTCGACCCATCGGGTGAGCGGGAACTGGCACTGTTCGGCGATGAAGCGCGGAACATCGGCGGTGCATTCCCAACGAGTCATGTCGATCCAGTCGGTCGCTGGGTTTGTCCGGAGGATGGTCGCTATTTGATGGCCATTCGAAATCTGATCGGCGGACTGCAAGCCGATTCGCGCCGGACGTATCGACTGAGTGTCCGTCGCGAGGAACCCGATTTTCAACTCGTGGCGGTTCCGCGTCGCGATGATCTCGCTGGCTTGAACGTGCGGCGCGGAGGTCGCGAGTTGCTCGATCTGTTCGCGTTTCGGCGACGCGGCTGCGAAGGAGCGATTCGCGTTTCCGCCAAGGATCTCCCGGCCGGAGTGGAATGCCCCGATGTGTGGCTCGGCCCGGGAGTTGATCGATCGACGTTGGTGGTTTCAGCGGATCGAAATGCTTCGCCGCTTTTCGGTGAGTTGAAACTGGACGGGATCGCAGACGAATCGGCACCGACAAGTCGTCCGGTGCGAGGCGGCACGATCGTTCGATTGGGAACTCCGAATGGCTGGGGCCGCATGACGTCACAAATCCCGCTCGCGGTCGCCGGCGACTCGCCGTTGCGGATCACGGCCGATGCTCACGAAACGCTGGACCATCATCTCTACGGCAAGCTGCCAGCGAAGCACTCTCCCGGCGGAGTGCTCGACGTTGCCATTCACATCGAGCGGCGCGACACCGGTCATCAACCGCCAGTCAAACTGATCGGAGTCGGGTTGCCCGATTCGATTCGCAATCAAACGGCGGTCATCCCGGCCGGTCAGCAGAAGGGGTATCTCAGTTTTTATCTGCCGCCGACGTTGCCCGTCGGACGTTACTCATTGGTCGTTCGCGCCGAGACCACGGTTCCCACGCCCGACAAGAAAACGGAAACGGTGTCGGTCGTCAGCAACCCCATCACCTTCGACGTGCAGCCCGCCGCGATCCTCGTGGAAGTCGATCCATTCGCGGTGACGCAGGCCAAACGAGGCGACACGATCAAAGTGAGCTATTCGGCAAAGCGGCTCAACGGCTTCATCGGCAAGATGCACACGGAACTGGCCGCTCCCGGTCGCGTGACGGACGTCATCGGCCTGCGCGGGCGAGGCGAAACCTTCACCGGTCAGACCGACAAAGGGACTCTTCAAATTGTCATCAACGACGACGCCCCGCTCGGCCGACAGCAGTTCCTGCGGCTGCTCACCGTTGGAGTTGTGGAAGATGAGGCGACTCATTTCGGCAGCAGTTTGTTCCCGTTGGAGATCGTGGAGTGATCGGACAAATCTCAGGATCCGCCCATGAGTAAACTCAAACTCGTCACTTTGAATTGGCTGCTGTTGGCCTTCGCGATGTTTTCGGGCGACGTGATCGCAGCGGAACCCGCTCAAGTAGTCGTTCGTTTCGGAACCGATGTCGTACCGATTTTGACTAAGCTCGGCTGCAATGGTGGCGGCTGTCACGGGAAGGCGACGGGGCAGAACGGATTCAAGCTCTCGCTGTTCGGGTTTGAGCCGGAGGTGGACTACGACGCGCTCGTCACCGATGCACGAGGCCGGCGGTTGAATCACTCTGCGCCGGATCGCAGCTTGCTGTTGCTCAAGGCGACGTCGCGCATGCCGCACGGCGGCGGTCGGCGGCTGGATGAGTCCAGCGACGACTACCGAATTCTGCGCGACTGGATCGTTCAGGGAGCGACCGCGCCGCGTGAGGATGATCCGAAACTGGTGCGCATCGAACTCTTGCCACGTGAGCAAATCCTCGCGACGAACTCGATCCAGCCACTGCGTGTGACGGCGTTCTTTTCGGATGGCACGTCGCGCGAGGTGACTCGTCAGGCGGTGTATCAATCGAACGAACCGAGTATCGCGGCGGTCGAGGCAGATGGGCTGGTGAAGACCGGTTCGCAGCACGGACTGGTGTCGATCATGGCTCGGTTTGGCGAGCAGATCGCCACGTTTCATGCCGCCGTCCCGTTTGCGAGTGATCCGACAAAGATGGCTGCCGCGCAGTCACAACTCGGTCAGTTGGAACCGAAACTTGGAGCGGCTTCGTTCGACCGCCACTTGCTGCGACAGTGGCGACGGCTGGGAGTCGTTCCCTCCGCTCCGGCTGATGACGCGACGTTTCTCCGCCGCGCGACGATCGACATTTGCGGCTCGTTGCCGACCAGCGATGAGGTCGCGGAATATCTGGCGGACACTCGCCTCGACAAACGCTCGCGGTTGATTGACCGACTGTTGGAGCGGCCGGAGTACGCCAGCTACTTTGCGCTCAAGTGGGCCGACATTTTGCAGAATCGCGGGGCCGGCTATTCGACCAGCAAGCAGCGCGCGGGGACGACGTTGTTCGCCGCGTGGATTCGCGATTCGCTCGCGGCCAACAAGCCGTACAACCAATTCGTCTCCGAGTTGGTCACCGCGAGCGGCAGCCAGAACGAGAATCCGCCGGCGATCTGGTACCGCACCGTGCGGAAGTCGCCGGAGTACGTCGAGTCGGTCGCGCAGGCGTTTCTCGGAGTCCGCGTGCAGTGTGCTCAGTGCCATCACCATCCGACGGAGCGCTGGAGCCAGTCGGACTATTTTGGTTTGGCCGCCGTCTTCTCGCGCGTCGGTCGCAAGGGAGGCTTCGCGGATGCCGAAGTGCCGACCGATGAGATCATCTTCCTGAAGGAACGGGGCGACGTGTTGCATCCGCGCACCGGCGAGATTCTCAAACCGCGACCGCTCGGCGGGACGGAGTTTTCGCTTGGCTTGCACGACGATCCGCGGAACAGCCTCGCGCGGTGGATGACCAGCGCCGACAATCCGTTCTTCGCTCGGACGATGGCGAATCGGATGTGGGCACACTTCCTTGGTCGCGGCATCGTTCACCCAATCGACGACGCACGCAGCACGAATCCGCCGAGCAATCCCGAACTGCTCGACGCGCTGGCTCAAGACTTCATCGCCAGCGGCTTCGACGTGAAGCATCTCATCCGAGTCATCACCAGCAGCTACGCCTACGGGTTGGAGTCGGCTCCGCATCCAGGCAACGCCGGCGACACGCAGACGTTCGCGCGGTTCTATCCTCGGCGAGTGACGGCCGAGGTGCTGCTCGACGGCCTCAGCCAGGTGCTCGATGTGCCGACCAACTTTCCTGGTGTTCCGGTCGGCATCCGCGCGATCGAACTGCCGGACGAAAACGTCGCCGCGCATTTCCTGGATGTCTTCGGCCGACCCTCGCGGATGTCCGCCTGCGAATGCGAGCGAGTCGATTCTCCGGCGCTGACGCAAGCGTTGGAGTTGGTGAACTCGGCGGAGATCCAACGAAAGCTGACCGAGAAGACGGGCTACGCTCAGCGACTCGCCGACAGTGACAAGTCGCACGCCGATCTCGCGAGCGAAGTGTTTCAGCGTGTGCTGGCCCGACGGCCGCGACCGGACGAACTGCAGGCCGCGATCGACTTCCTTGCCTCCGAACCTGACCGAGCCGAAGCCTGCCGCTCACTGTTGTGGTCGCTGTTGGCGACCAACGAGTTCCTGTTCAATCACTGATCTGTCCGGAGTCCTTGTCATGTTGCGAATCGACGGCCACTCATTCCAGAACTGTTCCGGCGTCACACGCCGGAGCTTTCTGCAAATCGGTGCCCCGCTGCTGGGCTTGGGGATCGCTGATCTGTTGCGACTGGATTCGCAAGCGGCGGACGCGGGGCGTCCCGTGAGCAGCAGCAAAAAATCGTTGATCATCTTCTGGACGGACGGCGGAGTTAGTCAGCAGGACAGCTACGACGTGAAACCCGACGCGCCGGCCGAGTACCGTGGCATGTATCAGCCGATCGGCACCAGCGTGCCCGGCATCGCGCTCAGCGAACGACTACCGTTCCAAGCGAAAGTCATGGACCGGCTGTCGATCGTGCGTTCGGTGCATCACGAGAACGGCATTCACGCCCCGTCGGCTCACTGGATGCAGACCGGTTACTTCGGCCCGACTTTGGCTCGCAACGCCGCGCAGAAGCCGTCGTTGGGTTCGGTCATTGCGCGTTCGCTCGGTTCGCGTCAGCCACCGATGCCCGCCTACGTAACGATCCCGAAGTCGGAATCGTTCGGGTATCAGGGAGCGGTTTATCTCGGCAAGGCATTCAATCCGTTCGAGGTCGGAGCAGATCCGAACGCCAAGGACTTCAAAGTTCCGAACCTGTCGCTGCCGAATGGACTGACGACACGCAGCGTCGATTCGCGGCGAACGTTGCTCAAGACATTCGACACGCTGCGTCGCGACATCGACGAGACCGGCGTGATGGAGGGACTCGACACGTTCAAGCAGCAAGCGCTGGAGATGGTCGCCGGCGATCGCATGCGAGCGGCGTTTAACCTCAACGCGGAAGACCCCAAGGTGCGTGATCAGTACGGTCGGCACCGTTACGGGCAGAGTGCCTTGCTCGCGAGGCGATTGGTCGAAGCGGGTGCTCGCTGCGTGAACATCAACACGGGGAATTGGGATCATCACAACGACGTCGAGAAGGGACTCGATGAGCATCTGCCGCCGTTGGACCGCG
>QWQF01000331.1 GCA_003669125.1 Planctomycetota bacterium | reverse complement strand
TCCGAAAGCCCGGCCACGACCGACACCGTCCGCGTGATGCGATACTACCGAGCGCTGTTTGATGAGCTGACGAAGTAGCACGACGCGCGAGCGAGGGCGAACCGTGACGATGCCCTCGCTGACGCTTCGGGTTACTGTTGCGGATTCGCCGCGCTACTCTTTCGTCACCGCCTCGTCGAGATTCAGGATCAGCCCGCACGCCGCGGTCCAGGCCGCGACTTCCACGGGGTCCAGCGACGCATCAACGACCGACTCACCCGTCTGCAACACGGTGATCGCTTCGTCGCGATGCTGGCGGTAGTGAGTCAGGTGACGCTCGACGCCACGTTTCAGCACGGCCAACTCGCGAGCGGTCGGATCGCGAGTCAGTACCGCTCGGAAGGCGAATCGCAGGCGGCGATCGACGTCGGTACTGCCGCTGGTCAGCGTTCGCTCGGCCAGTTTGCGAGCGGCCTCGACGAAGCTGACTTCATTGAGCAGCGTCAGCGCCTGCAACGGCGTGTTGGTGCGCGTCTCGCGAACGATGCAGGTCTCGCGGCCCGCCGCATCAAACGTGACCATCACCGGCGGAGCAATCGTTCGCTTCCAAAAGACGTACAAGCCTCGGCGATACAACGCCGAGCCGTGATCTTGGACGTACTTCTCGGTGCTTTGCAGATCGTCCCACAAGCCCTCCGGCTGATACGGTTTGATCGACGGCCCACCGAGTTGCTCCGTCAACAAACCGCTGGCCGCGAGCGCCTGATCGCGGACCATCTCCGCCGACAGCCGTGATCGCGGGCCGCGCGCCAGCAACCGATTGTCGGGATCGCGAGTCAGCATCTCGGCGCTGGTCTGCGACGACTGCCGATAAGTGGCCGAAGTCACGAGTTTGCGAATCAGGCGTTTGATGTCCCATCTTTGAAAAACGGGATCTCGGCGATCGGCGGTCTGTTGTCGGCTGTCGGCGGGATCGGCGAATTCCACCGCCAGCCAATCGAGCAATTCCGGATGCGTCGGCCAGTCCCCTTGCGAACCGAAGTCGTCGACCGTTTTCACAAGTCCCTGTCCGAAGAGTTGTTGCCAGAGGCGATTCACGGTGACTCGCGCCGTCAGCGGGTTCGCGGGATCAACCAGCCAGCGGGCCAGATCGACGCGATTGGTGGACTTCGATGGATGCAATCCGACCGGCACCGCTTTCGGCATCGCTGGCGAGACCCGTTCGCCCGGACGGTCGTAAGCGCCCCGAAGCAACACATGCGCGGGACGCGGTTCGGGCAACTCCTGCATGACCATCGTCGTCGGGAACGAGTCCACCAACTGCTGCTCCTCAAACCGCAGCCGCTGGAGTTCGCGATGTGCCTTGCGGATCGCCGGCGGCGAATGCTCGGCCAAAAAGCCTTCGCGAAGTTTGCGGGCCTGAGCAGGCGAGCGTTCGGACGTCGGCAACGCGGCGATTTGCGAAATCGTTTCGGGAACAGAAAGGATTGCGACCTCATCGTCGGTCAATCGCACATCGAACAGACGAACGTCGTTGATCGCGCCGCGGAACGGCGGAGTCAAACCGCCGTATCCGATGCGAAACACGTCCTTCGACGCGAACGCCTGATTCAGCTCATCCAAGACGACGTGCAACTTGGCCGGCTTGCCATCGACGAAGAAACGCACTCCGTCGGCGAAGCGCGAGCCGTCGTAGCTCACGCCGACATGCACCCAGCGGTCGAGCGGAATCGCCTGCTCGGTCTCGACACGCAGCGCATCATCCAGCCAACGCTTGATGAGGTTGAGCTGCAGCTTGCCGTTGTCGAGGCACAGATTGTATCCGTCCGAGTTCGGATTGTCGGTCATTCGCGAAAGGATCGTGCCGGACGCGGACTCCGCGCGAATCCAGGCGGACATCGAGAACGGATCGAAAAAGCCAATGTTCGCGACATCGCCGATCGCGAGCCGCCGCTGACCGTCAAACATCGCGGCTTGGCCGAGTCGCCCTGCGCCTAAAACGATTGATGCACGATCCGCCTCTTTGACAACCGGCGCTCCGGACGTCGGGCCGAGCGGCGTCGGCTGCACGCGGTCCTTTTTCTCCGGGTCAACTCGTTGCGGACTCGGCACGCCGTCGCGGTCCAACGGCAAGTGCAGCGACTCGCCACGAGTCACCGTCCTATCGGGGACTTTCTCGCGGCTCTTGGAAACCTGCCGCTCCCATTCGGTCTGAGCCGACTTGGTCGATTCGAATGCCTGTTCGAGGAAGCCCTCCGCAAAGCCTCGTTGAAACTGTTTCGACTGAAGCTGCTGCTGTTGTTCGCGCGTCGGCGTCTTCACGAACGGCGGCGAGTTGCCGAACTTCACCGCTCGCCCACGCTCTGGCACGTTGTTGAAGAACGCGAAGAGTTCGTAGTACTCGCGCTGCGAGAACGGATCGAACTTGTGATCGTGACACCGCGAACAGCCCAGCGTCAGGCCGAGCCACACGGTTGCGGTCGTGTCCACGCGATCGACGACGTACTCGACCGCGTACTCTTCCGGGATGATGCCCCCCTCGGCGTTGCCGCGATGATTGCGGTTGAAGCCGGTCGCCAGAATTTGATCCGGCGTCGCCTTTGGCAACAGGTCGCCGGCAAGTTGCTCGACTGTGAATTCATCGAACGGCTTGTTGTCGTTGAAGGCGTCGATGACCCAATCGCGCCAGCGCCACATACTTCGCTCGCCGTCGGACTGATAGCCGGACGTGTCGGCGTATCGCGCCGCATCCAACCACGGCCGAGCGAATCGCTCACCGAATCTCGGTGACGCGAGCAAGCGATCGACGACCCGCTCGAAGGCATCCGGCGAATCGTCCGACAGAAACACTTCGATCTCGTCCATCGACGGCGGCAGGCCGGTGAGATCGAGCGTCACTCGCCGCAGCAACGTCGCCCGACTGGCAACCGACGTCGGAGACAACCCTTCGCGTTCCAGTCGAGCAAGCACGAACCGATCAATCGGACTTCGGATTTCCGATTTGAGATTTGAACTCTGTGGCACTCGCGGCCGCGTCGGCGCGAGAAACGCCCAGTGCCCCTGAGTCTTCGCCCCTTGCTCGATCCAGCGGCGGACCGTGGCGATCTGCGACGTCGAGAGCTTCTTGCCCGATTTCGGCGGCGGCATCCGTTCGTCGTCGTCGGTCGAGATCAGCCGGCGAAACAACTCGCTTTTCGCTGGATCGCCAGCAACGAGAACTCGATGCCCCTCTCGCTCCGCGAACAGTTGCTCATCGTTGTCGATCCGCAAGTCCGCCTTGCGTTCTTTCGCATCGGGGCCGTGACACTGAAAACAAACGTCGGACAAGATCGGCCGGATGTCGCGGTTGAATGAGACCGCTTCGTCCTTCGGGTCCGCTCGCGTCACCGAGCAACTCGCCAACAAGAGTGCGATCACACCGCCAGTCCGTCGAAGCGTCATGTCGGTCACTGCCCTTTGCGTTTCAACTTGCCGTCGTTGTCCGCTATGAACCGTTTGAACGTGCGGATTCTAACGGCGAGGCGAATGCCCCGCGAAGCCGACGGCGTCCAAACTCAACCTGCGCTGGAGTCGCAGCCGATCAACCCGATACGATGCCCGTCCACGGGAGGTTCTCATGCTGACAATTCTTGACGAAGGCGTTTCACTGTGCGACCGCGTCAACCGACGCGAGTGGATTCGTGCGGGCAGCCTGGGGGCGGGAGGACTTTCGCTCGCACATTTGCTGGCGGCGAAGAACGCCGCGCGAGCGGCTAGCGGAACGAACAAGGCTCCGGCAGCGGCATTCGGGAAAGCGAAATCGGTAATCCTGTTCTGGCTGACGGGCGGAGCACCGCAGCACGAAACATGGGACACAAAGCCGGATGCTCCGCCGGAGATTCGTGGTTCGTTCGGCCCGATCGCGTCGAAGACTCCCGGACTGTTCGTCGGCGAACTGATGCCGAAGACTGCGATGCTCACCGACAAGATCGCCGTGCTGCGAGCGGTCGTCACCGGCGACAACGCGCACTCGTCGAGCGGCTATCAAATGCTGACCGGCGCGCCGCATGTGCCGCTCAATGCCGAGAGCGCGACCTCGAAAGCTCCGAACTTGTGGCCGTGCGCAGACTCGATCGTGCGCTCGCTGCGATCGGCGAGAAACGGCTTGCCGCCATCGGTCGTGCTTCCCGAACACATTTGGAACGACGGCAACTTTCCGTGGCCGGGACAGGACGCTGGGTTCCTCGGCAACAAGGCTGATCCCTGGCTGATTCACTGCGACCCCAGTTCGCCGCAGTTCCGTGTTCCCGACTTGTCCTTCCCTGACGAAATCAGCTCGCTGCGGTTCGACGCGCGGCGGAGCCTGCTCGAACAAGTCAACCGACATCTCGACACAACGCTGCAAGGCGGACCGGTCCAACGCTTCAACGACGACGCTCAGCAGGCCATCGGGTTGCTCAGCGCATCCGCCGCGCGCCGAGCGTTCGATCTGTCGCAAGAACCGGACTCGGTGCGCGACCGCTACGGCCGTTCGCGATACGCTCAAAGCGTGTTGCTCGCGCGACGGCTGGTCGAGTCGGGTGTTTCGATCGTCCGCATCAACTGGACGCGGATCAAAGACCAACCGAACCAAGGAGGTTGGGACACACATGCGACTCATGCGAAAGCGCTGCAATCGTTCCTGATGCCAATCATGGATCAGTGCTACTCAGCGCTGCTGGAGGATTTGTCTGATCGCGGACTCCTCGACGAAACGTTGGTGGTCTGGCTGGGAGAGTTCGGACACACGCCGAAGATCAACGGCAACGCCGGCCGCGATCACTGGGGCAACTGCTTCTCGATCGCGTTGGCCGGTGGCGGCATTCGCGGCGGAGTCGTCTACGGCAAGTCCGACAAAGACGCCGGATTCCCGATCGAAGGCCGAGTCACGCCCGCCGACATGCTGGCGACCGTCTATCACTGCCTCGGCTACTCCCCCGAAACCGAAATGCACGACACCGTCGGCCGCCCGTTCCCAATCAGCCGCGGCAACGTCATCGAGGCGGTACTGTGACATGAAGCACTTCGCGTTCGGATTCCTTGTGATCGCCTTGTTGTTCGCAGCCATGAGTTGGATTCGTAATCCAGAGTTTGAGTTTTGCACGACACGCGCGTACGGTCTGGCGTTTCCGTGGCGGATTGACTACTGCATCTGTGCGGACGATTCTGGGGGCAAACAAGAGCGAACCGAATTTCCACGACTGCCGTGGCTGGTGACGAGCATGCTTGCGGGATCGGTGGGAGTTGCGTTTGCTTCGTACACGCGTCAATCGGCTGCGATTCGTCAGCGAGACAAAGGAAGCGAACTGTGAACGAATACGTCGAACCGCTCGGCATGCGCGTCTTGATCCGCAAGGACGAAGGCCGCCAGAAGACTCGCGGCGGTATCGTGCTGCCCGATCACGCCGAGATCCCGACCATCACCGGCCGCATCGTCGAAGTCAGCGTGCAGGTGCAGAACGACAGCGACTTCCCGATCGAGAAGTACGACAAGGTGCTGTTCCATCCGAAGAACGCGATCCCCGTCGACTTCGAACAGACCAATGTGCTGTTCGTCGTCCCAGTCGCCGACATCGTTGCCGTCTTCCGTCGAACTCCGGAATCCAATCGCGGTCGAACCACCAGCGACGAGCTCGATTCCACCGATGGAGAGTTGGCCGAAGAATGACCCGCATCGCGATCATCGGCGGTGGCATCTCCGGCCTCTCAGCCGCACTGCGAGTTCACGAACTCGCGACCGAACAAGGCCGCGACGTGCGGATCACGCTGCTCGAAGCCTCTGACCGACTGGGTGGAGTCCTGCGCACCGAACGGATCGGCGAATACCTCGTCGAGCACGCCGCCGACATGTGGATCACCAACAAGCCGGAAGCAACTCGGTTGTGCGAGAAGCTCGGACTTGCCGAGCGACTGATCCCGACGAACGCACAATTCCGCAAGTCGCTCGTCCTGCGCGATGGCAAAGCACATCCGGTCCCTGAAGGCTTTCAGCTCATGGTGCCGGAGCAAGCTTGGCCGATGCTCCGCTCGCCGCTATTGAGCTGGCGTGGCAAGCTGCGGTTGCTCGCCGAAGCGTTCGTCCGATCGCGCCGCGACGGAGCCGACGAGAGCCTCTCCGACTTCGTCCGTCGCCGCTGCGGACACGAAGTCTTCGAGCGGCTCGTGCAACCGCTCGTCGGCGGAATCTACACCGCCAATCCTGAAAAGCTCAGCCTGAAGGCGACGCTGCCGCGCTTCATCGAGATGGAACGACAACACGGCAGCCTGATCCGCGCCGCGCTGCGTCAATCTCGAGACCGCTCTCGCGGCGAAGCGAGCGGAACCAGCGGCGCACGATACGGCCTGTTCGTGAGTCTGCCGAACGGCATCGAAGAATTGGTCTCCGCACTTTCACGTCGAGTCGCCGAGTTTGCCGAAATCCGCTACGGAGCTCCGGTGAGGCGTGTAGTTTGGACGCCGACGTCCGATCGCTCGGACGAGGGCGGCCAAGCGACGTTTACGCTCGACGCCGACGTCACGCAGCATTTTGATGCCGTCATCCTTGCCGTGCCGTCGTTCGTCGCGGCAAACGTGCTTGCCGACGGATGCCCAACACTCTCCGCCGAATTAAACCGAATCGAATATGCCTCGACCGTTGTCGTCGCCAGTGGCCACAAGCTCGCCGACATCGAGCATCCGCTGGATGCCTTCGGCCTCGTCATCCCACACATCGAGCGACGCAAGCTCCTGGCCGTCTCCTTCACCAGCCGCAAATTTTCCGGCCGAGCACCCGATGGCCGCGTCCTGCTCCGCACCTTCATCGGTGGAGCCTTGCAGCCGGAACTCTGCCACCTCGACGACGCTGCGATCGTGGACCTCGTCCGCCGCGAACTGCGCGAGTTACTCGGCGTGCGCGGCGAACCAGACTTCCTCAACATCTTCCGACACACGCGGGCGATGCCGCAGTATCACGTCGGACATCTCGATCTCGTCGCCCGCATTCAAGCCGCCACAAAGCAATCGCCCGGCTTGGTTCTCGCCGGCAACTTCTTGACCGGCGTCGGGATTCCCGACTCGATTGCCAGCGGCGAGTCTGCTGCAGAAAAGGTGATGAAGGGTTGAGCGACATAGAACCCGCACTCAACAAACTCGGACAACCAATCGGCTTTCCATTGCTGACTTGATCGCCTCCTCCCCAGCCACCGCACGAGCCAATGCAGGGACGTTTCTGTCGCTTGGAACCGCTTGATCCCGACCGACATGCCCAGGCGTTGTTCGTAGCAAATGCCGCCGATGAAGACGGACGCAGTTGGACCTACTTGGCTTACGGCCCGCTTGCCACTCTTGCCAGCTATCGTGAGTGGATGCGCACGGCGTGCCTCGGCGACGATCCGCTGTTCTTCGCGATCATCGACTTGGCCGACGGTCAGCCGGCAGGCGTTGCGAGCTATCTCCGCATCGCTCCGGCCAGCGGGTCCATCGAGGTCGGGCACATTCATTATTCCCCGCGCTTGCAGCGCCGCCCGGCCGCGACCGAAACGATATTCTTGCTGATGCAGCGCGCGTTCGAGTTGGGCTACCGCCGCTACGAATGGAAATGCGATGTGCTCAACGCCCCCTCGCGAGTCGCCGCTCAACGATTAGGTCTGTCGTTCGAGGGAATCTTCCGACAGGCCACGGTCTACAAAAACCGCAACCACGACACCGCCTGGTACGCCGCCATCGACACCGAATGGCCCGCTCTGCGCGAAGCTTTTGAACTGTGGCTCGCCCCCAACAATTTCGACGCGAACGGCCAACAGCGAACCCGCCTGACCGATTTGACACGCTCGATCCTCAAGCACATCGGGTGAGGTGGAGTAACGCTACGGCCGCTTCGTGTGCCAGTCGGTGGCTCGCTCAAACATGCGAGCGGCGCGAAGGAGTTTTTCTTCCTCGAACGGCGCGGCGAGGAGTTGCAGGCCGATGGGGAGGCCGGTTGAACTGAGGCCGCACGGCAACGACAGGCCGGGGATGCCGGCGAGGTTCGCGCTGATCGTGTAGATGTCCGAGAGGTACATCGCCAGCGGATCGTTGACCAACTCGCCCAGCCGGAACGCGGGGGTCGAGGCGATCGGGGAGGCGAGGACGTCACAACGCTCGAACGCGGCGTCGAAGTCGCGGCGGATCAGGCGGCGGACTTTCAACGCCTTCAGGTAATAGGCGTCGTAGTAGCCGGCCGAGAGCGCGTAGGTGCCGAGCATGATGCGGCGTTTCACTTCCGCGCCAAAACCCTCGCCGCGGCTGGCCGAGTACATGTCGATCAGGTTGTCGAACTTCGCCGCGCGATGCCCGTAATGCACGCCGTCGAACCGAGCCAGATTGCTCGACGCCTCGGACGCCGCGATCAAGTAGTACGTCGCGATGGCGTACTTCGAGTGCGGCAGCGACAGCTCGACGACCTCGGCTCCGAGCGAACGATACACGTCGAGCGATTGCTTGATCGCCGCTTCGACTTCGCGGTCGAGTCCCTCGACGAAGTGCTCGCGAGCGATGCCGACTCGCAGTCCGTTCAGCGGTTGCTCGACGCTTTGCGAATACTCCGGCACCGGCCGATCCACGCTGGTCGAATCGCGGCCGTCGTGACCGGAGATGATTTCTAAAAGCAACGCCGCGCTGGCAACATCGGTCGCGAACGGGCCGATCTGATCGAGCGAACTCGCGTAAGCCACCAACCCGTAGCGAGAGACTCGGCCGTAGGTCGGCTTCATGCCGACGACTCCGCAGAAGCCGGCGGGCTGACGAATCGAACCACCCGTGTCGGAACCGAGCGACCACGGAACCATCCGCGCGGCCACCGCCGCCGCTGATCCGCCGCTCGATCCGCCGACGGTGTGCTCCACATTCCACGGATTGCGAGTCACCTGAAACGCCGAGTTCTCCGTCGAGGAGCCCATCGCGAATTCGTCGAGGTTCGTCTTGCCGATGAGCACCGCGTCGGCGGCCTTGAGTTTCTCGACCACTCCCGCGTCATACGGCGGGACAAAGTTTTCAAGGATACGGCTCGCGCACGTCGTCTTCACACCCGTGACGCACATGTTGTCTTTGAGCGCGATCGGCAAGCCGGCCAGCTTGCCGACTGGCTGGCCGGCTTTACGTTTTTCATCAATCGACTTGGCCTGAGCGATCGCGGCGTCGGCATTCGTCGACAAGAACGCGCGGATGTTCGCGTCTTGTCCCGCGATCGCTTGCAAAGACTGCAGAGTCACTTCGACGGAGGTGACTTCACCGCGATTCAACCGAGCGACAAGTTCTGTTGCGGACATGATTCTTCGCCGGTGCCGTGGTGAGCCGGGCGGTGTCAGCCCCCGGACTGAGTGATTCGTTGATCGTCCGGGGGCTGACGCCCTCCGGCTCGCTGATTGTGTCGCGGTACGATGCCTCTATCCTTCTTCCAGGATCTGCGGAACGACAAAGTATTTTCCGTCGGACTTCGGAGCGTTCGACAGCGCGGCAACTCGCGGCAACGACGGTCGCACTTCATCGTCTCGGAAGACGTTGGCGATGTCGGCGACGTGCGCCATCGGCTCGACGGCGGACGTGTCGAGTTCGTTGAGCAACTCGACGTAGCCAAGCACTTGGCCGAGCTGAGTCGTGAACAGGTCCAACTCGGCATCGGTCAGTTTCAGTCGCGCGAGGTGCGCGACTTTCTTGACGGTCTCTTTCGTGAGCGGTTCGGCCATGAGTCGACTCCGGAGGATGGGCACTCTTGCCCGCCCGCAGGCTCGAAGACAGGGACGGGCAGGAGTACCCATCCTCCAACACAAAAACCCGGCTCCGCGAGGAACCGGGTTTGGAAAATTCAATGCGAATCCATTCAGCGATTAGTTGGCTTCAGCCAGCGTGAATGGCTTGCGCTTGACGCTCTTGCGAACAACGCCGCTGCGGATGCACTTGGTGCACACGCGAGACGTCATCGCTCCGCCTTCCGGCTTTTCGATATGCACAGTCTGAAGGTTGATGAAGTAATGCCGCTTGGTGATGCCGGTCGTTTTGCGGCCGTTGCCACCCAGGTATTTGGCCTTCCCGCGTTCGATCTTCGAGTTGCCTCGGCCAGCGGTTCGTTTGCAAATTTCGCACATGCGACTCATGACGTTCACACCCTTTTTGAGACGGAAAGCTGTCTAGCGGTTCGCTTTGGGAGGCGGGAGTATATTGACCAGCCACCGACTTGCAAGACCGGGAACGGCTGCCACCACGGCCGCTCAGTCGGCCGGCGTCTTGCCGACGGGATCGCCGAGATCGGTCATCCGCTGCCGGATGAGTTTCGACAGCTTCGCGAACGCGGCCTGGGCCTCCGGACGGTCGGAAGTCGCGAGGTTTTTCGTCTCGCCGGGATCGTTCCGCAAGTCGTAAAGCTCGTCCCGGTCGGTGTTCAAGAAATCCTGTTTGAGCTTCCATTCGGACGTGCGGTAGCTGCGCATGTCCGCCCGCATCGTGTGCTGCACGCTGAACTCCGTGTAGAGGTCGTCGGAGCGGTCGAAGTCGCCCGCCCCTCGCAGCAGATTGAGGACGCTGCGTCCGCGAATCGTTGCTCCGGCGGGCAGAGCGACGCCGGTCGCCTCCAGCAGCGTCGGAAACCAATCAAGATGCGTCACCGTGCGGCTGACGATTTTCCCGGCCAGGATCGACTTCGGCCAACGGATGAGAGCGGGGACTCGCAGCGACGTGTCGAACATGTTCGGCCGGGCATCGGCGGCGGCGAGCGACCTGTTCGACAGCAGTAGCAGCGACGCGACGAGCCAGAGTTTCAGGCAGCTTGCCATGCCACACCTCGACAGAATTTGGGCTGCGACGACCAGAGTCATCGCTTTTCAACACGCGACATTTTCCAAAATTGGATGCCAACCGATCAACTGGGTCGTTTGAAAATCGGCGACTCCGGTTGCAGCAGTCCAAAGAGGCAGCAAATCGGACGGGGCTGGACTACATTAGCGACATGACGAATGCCTCGACACGACGGAGCGTGATCTTTGCCGGCGGCGGCACCGGCGGGCATTTGTTTCCGGGCATCGCGGTCGCACGCGAGTTGCTCGCTCGCGAACCGGACGCGCGCGTGCTGTTCGTCGGGTCACAGAAGCCGATCGAATCAGACATCGTCGGCGGCGCGGGCTTTGAGCATGTCGCGTTGCCGTCGGTCTCGCCGTCGCTGAGTCCGACACGCATTGGATCGTCACTGCTCAAAAACTGGCGAGCGTACCGGCAGGCTCGTGCGATCATGGCTCGTGAACGGCCGAGCGTCGTCGTGGGACTCGGCGGCTTCGCCAGCGTTCCGCCGGTCCTGGCCGCGTGGCGAGCCGGTGTGCCGATCGTGTTGCTGGAACAGAACGTCGTGCCCGGAAAAGCGACTCGCTGGCTGAGCCGATTCGCGGAGGTCGTTTGCCTGCCGTGGCCACAAGCCGCGAACGGATTGCCTCGCGGCGCGAAGACGGTGGTGACCGGCAATCCGATCCGCGCCGAGATTGCGCGGTTAGCCGACGAAGAATTTCAACCCGAAGCGTCAGCGAGGGCCGACTCTTCCAGTCCCTCGCTCACGCGTCGGGTTACAAGCGACCCGACGCTGCTCATTCTGGGCGGCAGCCAAGGCGCGGCGTCGCTCAACGCCGCGGTGCTCGACGCCCTCGCGACCCTGCGAACCGAACTCGCTGGCTGGCAAATCGTGCATCAAACCGGAGCGGCCGATCTCGACGCGATTCGACAGCGTTATGCCGCGCTGTCGCTGGTTGCCGACGTGCAACCCTTCTTTCGCGATATGGCCGAGCAATACCGCCGGGCCACCTGCGTCGTCTCGCGAGCGGGAGCCACCACGCTGGCCGAACTCGCGTGCGCGGGACTGCCGGCCCTCTTGGTTCCGCTCCCGACCTCGGCTCACGACCATCAGCGTCTCAACGCCCGCCTGTTCGCCGACCACTCCGCCGCCCTCGTGGCCGAACCGTCCTCGCCCGCCGCCGACTCCTTGCGAGCCTCACTCGTCCAACTCTTGAGCGATCTTTCGTTGCGAGATCGACTCCGCAACAACCTCCGCGTTCTCGCCCAGCCGCAAGCGGCGATGGCTGTCGTGGAAATCCTCCGCGAGCAGCGATGAACAATGCCGGTGCCGTTTGTAGTTCGGACGCCAACGTCTGGACTTCCGCAGAACAGACCGGACGTGGGCGTTTGGTCTACGGCGTACCGGGCTTCTTCTTCGGTGGCGGTTGGATGTGGCCGTTGATCACGTCTTGGACGACCTCGGCCAGGATCGCGGGGTCGGCGGATTTCAGGACGTGATCGAGCCGCGACTGCGGCACACCGAGCCGTTCCATGACTTCGCCCGCTTGCTTCCAGAGCCGTTCACGCTTCTTGCCTTCGGCGAGGTACAGCTCGGCGGCGAGATCACTCAGCCGCGTTTGGTCGATCGACTCGCGGTTGTCGTAGAACCGCTTGATGATCTTGTCTTGGTACGGCGAGTAGTTTCGTGATGTGGCCATGAATCCTCCTGTCGTGGGGCAGGTTTCCAGCCTGCCATTGTCGAAAGGCAGGCTGGAAGCCTACCCCACGAAATGCGAAGTGCCTGCACTCCCAAGGCTCAGTTGCAGTCCGGGACGAGTGGGCCGGCGAGTTCCTTGAGGAAGAACAATCGGCCGGGTTGCGTCGGCATGTACGTCGACGGAATCCATGATGTCGGCGCGTGACGCAGCGTCATCCAGAGGCTGAGTCCTTGCCACATCATGCCGCGTCCAAGCGAGCCGTCCGCGCCGCCGATGATCTTGTCGGCTCCGAGGAACAGGCCGGGGCCGATCGTGTTGGCGTACGCGGGCACCTGTGTAATGCGACTCTTGAAGCTGGTGATCGCGTTTTGCTCGACGGTCAGCGGATGCAGCTTCGCGCCGAGGCGATGCGTTTGCTTCTTCCATTCATTTTCGGCCGCGAATTCGGAGGCGAATTGCGGTTCCCAGAACGCGATGTGACAGACGCGGCCGATGCCGAAAATGACCGTCAGCTTGGCACCGTTCGCGCGAAGCTCTTTGATGCGGGCGGCGTAGGTTGGCAGCATCTTCTTGGTGGCGAAGTACCGCTGACTCTTTGGCGGCGTCAGTTTTCCGAGCGGCCCGTAGAACGCCTTCTCCATCGAGAACTGAAACGATCCAGGGTTTTCTGGCGGCAGCGTGTTGCCGGCGGCGTCGGACCACTCATCCATGTTGAAGCCGTAGACGTGGCTGCACGACACATTCCATTCGGTCAGGAAGTAGACGGCCCAGCGATACATGCCCATCGGGCCGACGGGCAGAATGAGCAATGCTTCTTCGTTGGCATCGCGGGCTTTCTTGATCGTCATGGCGATTTCGTGGCCCAGCATCATGTCGAAATCCGCAACGCTCGCGCAGGGAATCGGCTCAAAGAGGCGGTGCCAGGACTTTTGCCGAACCGTGATGTTTGCCGGGTTGTCATCGACGCATTTGTCGATCTTGGCCAAGTCCCAACCAGCGGGAAAGAATCCTTCCATCAACGAACCGGGCAACGTGCTGAGCAAATCCATGAGGGGCGACTCCGTGGGGCTTGGGGTTTCAAACGGGGGGGAGTATAGGAAGATGAAGGACGAATGACGACGCGCTCGGCGCGGGTCTCCCGACCCTGCCAAGCGCAGCCTTCGAGCTTCGTTATTCTTCCGTGATTGGGTCATTCGACATTTCCTTGGCTACCATGCCCGGCCAAATCCCGACCAACCGCCACGTTCGCAGGAGGCGACGATGACCGACAAACACATCACGGTGGACTCCATCCGCTGGCACAGCGTGCTCCCGTGCCTGCACTTGCTGCGAGCGGCTCAGTTGGCGTTGCGTGTGCGAGTTTTGTTGCTGGCGTTGTTGACGGTGATCCTGTTTTCGGCTGGGCGAGTGGCGATCAACTCACTGCCGTTTGTGAATCCGGATGGATTTGGCGCAAACTTTCTGGTTCCCGATGTGGAGCGGGAGTCCGTCGCTCTGCGAGAAGTGGCGAGATTCCGGCCGCTCCCTTCGATCGTTCCGGAGGAAAGCATGGTGATTTGGAACGGTTGGCCCTCGCCACCTGCTCCCGGGTGGCTGGGTTGGCCGCTGGAAACGGTCCATGCCCCGGCTCGCGAGCTATTTCGCCCCAACAAAAGTTGGGTGAGTCTGGCATCCGCCTGGACTCGATTACTGTGGGCATTGCTGATTTGGGGAACGCTTGGCGGAGCGATCATCCGGATGGTCGCGGTGCGATTCGCTCGCGATGAATCCGTGCCGGTCGGAAGAGCGGTCGCTTCGAGTGCTCGACTTTGGCAAAGTCATCTCTATGGCCCGTTATTGCCGTTGCTCGGAATCGGAATCTTGTCGCTGGGCATTCACACCGTCGGTTGGCTGGAGCGAGGCGTCGGAAACAGCAACGGTTGGGTGCTCTTGTTGCTGGGATGGATCCCGTTGATTCTGGGGTTCCTCATGGCGGCCCTCTTGATCCTGACAGCGATCAGTTGGCCGCTCATGGTCGCGGCCATCAGCACCGAGGGAAGCGACGGCTTCGACGGACTGAGTCGAGCCTTCGGATATGTGATGAACCGTCCGTGGTATCTGCTCTGGCTGGTCGCTCTGGCGTGCGGAGTGGGCTTGATCATGACGTCCTTCGTCTGGTGGTTCTTCGACATCGCTGGTTGGCTGACAGGTTCGATTCTTCAACTGCCACACTCCGGAACCGCCGTTTGGGGAGAAGTACAAGCCGCACTTCGCCTCGCCGTGCTGGTCAGCTACTTCTGGTCGGCCACGACGGTGATTTACTTCCTGCTGCGGCAGAGCGATGACGGGGCGCCGCTTGATCAGGTTTACATTCCCGGCCCACCGCCGAAGGCAGAGCCACTGCCGCTCGTCGGAGTTGCGACCTCGCAGCAGCCCGTCATTGAACGACCAGTGACAGAGGCAGGCGAGGCGGCAGCGACGCAGCCGTGACGTGTGATCCGCGCGTTGCGACTCACTCGGAGCGAAAGTCTTTCGCAAAGGCTTTCGGATTAAGTTCCTCGCCGGTCGCGAACTTGGTGAGTTCGTTCCAGCTCAGGACTTGGCCGGGGGCGATGACTTTGGACTTCATGAAGTCGCCGACCTTCGGATTGCGAACGTATGCGACCGTTCGAGGATCGGCTCCGGCGTAGACTTCGCGAGCGACGGTGTGATGCACCTGCGACGCGAACAGCTCGCCCATCATGTAGTTGTGGTAGTAAACCGGCGCGGCCACGATGTGAATCTTACTGGCGTAGTCGGGAGCGTTCCGGCCTTCGGGGCGGTGGAGCAACTGGTACTTCTCGACCAAATCCCACCACAGTTTGTTGAGGTCTTGATCCGGATTGTCGTACAGCCCCTTCTCGAATCGGAGCATTACTTGGCACCAGCGGGAAAAGATCAGCAGTTGATTGCGGAGCACTCGTGCACCGGCCTCGCTGAGTTTCTTGCGTTCGGCGGCGTCTTTGGAGGCGATCCCCATCGCCTCCTGCCACGCACCGCTTTTCGCGAGCCGGCCCATCTGCATGGCGACCCCCTCGGTGGTGAGGATGTGCGATGCTCCGCGCAGGATGTACGGCACGGACTCCGGGATATTCTTGCTGGAATAAACCGAGTGGCCGAGTTCGTGCAACATCGT
>QWQF01000265.1 GCA_003669125.1 Planctomycetota bacterium | reverse complement strand
GTTGAAACCGACCCGCAAATCGCTCTGTTGGCAGTCACCCATCGGGTTCCTCGGTCAGCAGGACATGAATTGGCAGAATCGCCCTGGTTTTTCAGGGTCTGGCGCAAATCACATGCCGAAGATCGAGAACTCATCTGGGAAATACGGGCTAACCAAAGTGACCAAGACCAATCTGAACAAGAATCGAAGAGGAGATTGCCATGAGTATCCCTGTTATCACACCGCTGAAACTTGCAGAACTCTGCAAGGAAGGCCGGAAGATCGACCTGATCGACGTTCGCACGCCCGTTGAATATCGAGAGGTTCACGTCGAGTTCTCCCGCAATGTTTCGTTGGACCAGCTCGATCCAACAGCTTTGATGCAGGCTCGCAACGGCTTGGCCAACGAACCGCTGTACGTCATTTGTCGTTCGGGAAGTCGTGGCCAGCAGGCGTGCGAAAAGTTTTTGAAGGCGGGCTTCTCCAACATCGTCAACATTGAGGGCGGCACTCTGGCTTGCGTGGAAGCTGGTCTTCCGGTTGTCCGTGGCAAGAAGGCGATTTCACTGGAGCGACAAGTTCGTATCTCTGCCGGTTTGCTCGTGTTGTTGGGGGCCGGATTGGGTGCGTTCGTGAATCCTGCATTCATCGGCTTGTCGGCGTTCGTGGGAGCCGGGTTGATGTTCTCTGGAATCACCGACACATGCGGCATGGGCATGTTGCTGGCTCGTATGCCGTGGAATCGGTGCCGCCAAACCCAAACGACTTGTTGCACTCGTTGATGTTTCAAAGTGAACCGTGAAGGAGTCTCGATTATGAATCTATTGATTGTCGGTGGTGTGGCTGGTGGAGCTTCCGCTGCTGCTCGTGCCCGTCGCCTGTCCGAAGAGGCGCACATTGTCCTGTTTGAACGTGGTCCCGATGTGTCCTTCGCCAACTGTGGCCTACCGTATTACGTTGGCGGAGAAATCGCCGAACGAGAAAAACTGCTCGTCACGACGCCGGAGCGATTGCGGTCACGGTTCAACCTTGATGTGCGAACTCTGTCGTCTGTCGAAGCCATTGATCGCACTGCGAAAACCGTTCGTGTTCATGATCTCGCTTCAGGCCGTGTTTACGAGGAACCCTACGACAAGCTGATCCTCGCTCCCGGAGCAGCACCCCTGCGTCCTCCGATTCCTGGTATCGACCTGCCTGGAATTTTCACGTTGAGAAATCTGCAAGACGTTGACCGCATCAAGGAACGAGTGGACCAAGGGATCAAGCAGGTCGTTGTGGTGGGGGCCGGATTCATCGGTCTCGAATTGGTGGAGAACTTCGTGCGTCGTGGCATCACCACCACCGTCGTCGAGTTGCAGGACCAAATTCTGCCGCCATTCGACAAAGAGATGACGACACCGATTCTCGAAACGCTGCTGGCGAAAGGCGTGACCGTCTTGCTGGGTGAGTCTGCTGATGCTTTCGAGCAAGCCGCTGATGGCCTGGTTGTTCGATTGAAGTCCGGTCAGCAATTGACAGCTCAACTCGTCATCTTGGGAGTTGGAGTGCGTCCAGAAAATCATTTGGCGGTGCAAGCTGGCCTGGAGGTCGGACCTCGTGGCGGAATCCGAGTCAACGATCACCTTCAAACCAGTGATCCAGATATTTATGCGGTCGGTGATGCCATCGAGGTCAAGGACTTTGTTTCCGGCGATCCAACCCAAGTGCCGTTGGCGGGGCCAGCAAATCGACAAGGACGGATCGCTGCGGACAATATCTTTGGGCGTGCCGTCCAGTATCGAGGAACGCAGGGCACCGCCATCGTTGGAGTGTTCGACAAAACAGCGGCGATGACCGGGGCTTCCGAAAAAGTCTTGCGAAGAAGCCAACGTCCATTCAGAAAAATCTACATTCACCCGGCTCATCACGCTGGCTATTACCCTGGTGCCGAAGGGATGTCGCTGAAACTCTTGTTCGATCCGCAGTCGGGACGCATCCTTGGTGCTCAGGCCGTCGGTGGAGCCGGTGTAGATAAGCGAATCGACGTGTTGGCCGTTGCGATCCAAGCAGGCATGACCGTCTTTGATTTGGAAGAGATGGAATTGGCCTACTCACCGCAATACGGCTCCGCCAAAGACCCAATCAACATGGCGGGATTTGTCGCTGGTGGATTGCTGAGAGATGACCATCCGCAGGTTAATGTAGAAACGATCTTGGCGGCTCCTGCCGATCAGCGTCCATTGTTGTTGGATGTTCGCACGCCCCAGGAATTCTCAGCCGGAAATCTTCCCGGAGCGGTGAACATTCCCGTCGATGAACTCCGGTCCCGAATGAATGAACTCCCACACGACCGAGACATCGCTGCCTATTGTCAGGTCGGACAACGAGGATACTTGGCGACTTGCATTCTTCGACAAGCGGGTTTCTCGGTGGCCAACATTGGCGGCGGCTACAAGACCTACAAGCTCTTTCAAATGACGCCGTGAACTCACTCAACGTCAAATGTGGTATTCCAAATCGTCGCCGGGTTTTTCTGGTCTCGAAGACGTTCTTTTACGTTTTCTTCGGATGAGGCTACGTTGCCAAAGAAGACACGCCACGATCTGTGATGTTTCAGTTGGTTTTGCTTCGGACGGTTGGTTTCGGTGAAGTCGAAATCCTTCACAAGAATTCCTGCTTCGCTGCGTTTGGGGCGGTGAAGCGGTAGGTTTCACCTTCATCCATTTCGCCGGTAATCTGACCGACAGAAAAACCGGGTCAGATAAGAGTTGCTCCAGTTTTCGCAACTCCTTATTTATCAACACTTACGCCACATGAAGCGATGTCCCCTATCCTCCACTCGGAAGCCCCCGTTGACCAGATGTGTCAGCGGGGGCTTTTTTTGTCTGGAGAACCAGTTATGGCGACTGCGTTAGAGGGTCGGACGTTGCCTGACTTCGGTTCGTTTTTGTCTGGAAGCGCACTCAACTGACTCCGCTTGTACTGAGCCGGTACAAGCTGTGGCTCCGAAGGGGCAGTGCCCGTCGCTTTTAGTGCGGTTCTGTTTTATGTGTAGCGGTAGCCGCAGTGCTTGAAGTAGTTCCGGCATTCGTGTTCGTTGAACTCGTCGAGGGCTTTGCCGCAGAGGGTCCAGAGCTTGTCGACGGTTCGTTCGGCTCCGTCGCGGAGCAGTTTCTTGAGTTTTGAGAAGGCCAACTCAATGGGGCTCAGATCGGGAGAGTACGGCGGCAAGTAGTGCAACTCGGAACCAGCGGCCTCGATCGCTTCGCGCGACGCCGCGCACTTGAATTTCTGCGAACCGGATGAGACCTCAAAACGCACCGCAATGACTCGCGTGCCTTCGTTCACATCGCACGCCGCGAGCACCTCGCTCCGGAACGCTTCTCGGATCAACTTCCCTCGTCCCGACTGCCGCGCCGTAGAAGGCAAATTCCAAGCGTCGGCCGTGATGGTTGTCATGATCTCAGATTCTTGCTCAACAAAGTTTGACCTCCAAATTCTAGCGAAGTGTGCCGCGCCAGCATCGGGTTCGATTGGCTCACAGTCCGCACATTTCTTTCGAGGTACCGTTCGAGCCTGTAGCATCACCGTCCCTCCATACCGCTGGAAGCAACTTGCCGATGGACAATCCCTTGAAGACCCGTTCGCCAGAAGAGTTGGTTCAGTTGATCGCCGAGACGTCGCTGTTTTGCGAAGTGAACCGGTCGCATTTGAATGGACTGAAGGAACAACTGGAGTGGGTGCCTCTGCCGGATGGTGAGGAGCTTTTTCACAAAGGGGCCGCTGTTGACGGCCTTTCTGTTGTCGCCGACGGATGGTTTGAAGTGATGAAGCGGCAAAAAAATCTGGACGGCGAACCGACCAATGATCGGCTGGTCCTCGCGCAGATTGGTCCGCCCGCGACGATTGGGAAAAGCAGCTCCTCACGAGTGGGACACGGTCCTCGGCGGCGACCCCCAGCGGTCTCGTCAAATTTCCGAAGCCGGCGTTTGACCGGCGGTTCGCGCAGGATCAAACGATCATCGAGGAACCCACGAAGACAATCATGCCGCGGTTGTTTCGCGGCCAAATGGTGGCACACATGTTAAGCATTTCGAAGACGGCTCTGAATCGGTCTGATCGCTGGCGATTGATCGTGGCCATTTCGTTGGTCGCAGTCATCGCAGCCGTTGCGACGATCTATCGCGACGACCTGCGATTGACCAACCTGGTGAAGTACGAAGACTGGCTCAGGAATCTGCACGCCGAGCGACCCGTGTTCGTCTTTTTTGCCGCGTTCGCAATTTATGTGGCGGTGACCGCACTGTCGCTTCCGGCCGCCACGGCGTTGACGCTGATCTGCGGCTGGTACTTTCGGTTTTGGCGTGCGGCGTTGCTGGTCAGCTTTGCATCGACGGCCGGAGCCACTTTGGCGTTTTGGCTCGCGCGGTATTTGTTGCGTGAGGCCATGCAGCATCGATTCGGCGATCGACTGGCGCGATTCAACGAATCACTCGAACGCGACGGCGCGTTCTACTTGTTCTCGTTGCGTCTGATGCCGGTCGTTCCGTTCTTTGTCGTCAATGCGACGATGGGGCTGACGCCGATCCGGGCACGCACGTTTTGGTGGGTCAGCCAGCTCGGTATGTTGCCGGCGACGTTAATCTGGGTGTACGTCGGCGCGTCGGCACCGAGCCTGCGCTTGCTCGCGGAGCAAGGCCTGGCAGGCTTGCCGACCGTCCAAATTGCAATTGCATTCACGCTGCTGGGACTGCTTCCGTGGGTGGTCAAGAAGTGGCGTTGAACGAAACTTTCAGAATCCGCGAACCCCTGGAGAACATGATGAGCCAGCCCCAAATCCAGACCGCTCACGCTCCCTCCGAATTGCCGCCGATGCCGATTGATCCGGCCTGGGTTCAGGAAGGCACACCGACCGCTTGTGGAGCGGTGCTGACGCAATCGCAGGACAAATTGTTGTCGTCCGGTTTTTGGAGCTGCACGGCGGGCAAGTTTCAGTGGGTCTTCTCGTGGGATGAGTTCGTCTGCATTCTCGAAGGGGAAGTCACGATCCGCGAAGAAGGCGGCGCGACGCACACGCTGAAGGCTGGCGACGTCGCTCATTTCCCGCGCGGTCTGACAACGTACTGGCATGTGCCGAAGTGCGTCCGAAAGTTCTTCACGCTACGCACTCCCGAACCGTTCAACTTGTGAGCGTTGTCGTCCAATTCGTGCGAGCTCGGTTGAGCCGACCGACACGAAGCAGGACAATTTTAGTGAGTCGCGTTCCCTGTTCAGTTTCCTGGATCAATCCGCCAAAGTTGGTCCTCCGATCATTTTTCAGTCACCACGCCATCATGCCTAAAAAACTCGCCGGTGTTCTGCCTGTCTTTCAAACTCCGTTTCACGACGACGAGTCCATCGACTTCGACACGCTCCAGCGCGAGATCGACTGGCTGTTTGATCGCGGTGCCGATGGCATCGTGATGGCGATGGTCTCCGAAACTCTGCGGCTTTCGACCGACGAACGGCAATCGCTGGCCGAGCACGCTTGCCGCTGCGGCCTGTCGCGCGGTTCGGTGGTCATCAGCGTTGGAGCGGAAAGTACGCACTCGGCCGAGCGGCTCGCGCGACACGCGGCGGATGCGGGAGCAACGGCACTGATGGCGATCCCACCGGTCTCGGTGGCGGTTGGCGAGTCCGAGCAACTGCGCTATTTCGAGCGGCTGTTGCGAGCGGTGTCGATTCCGTTGATCGTGCAAGACGCCAGCGGCTACGTCGGCCGGCCCATGTCGATCGCCTTGCAGGCTCGGATGTGGCGCGAGTTTCACCCACGAGTCCTCTTCAAGCCCGAAGCGGTCCCGATCGGCCAACGGCTCTCTGAACTTCGCGACGCCACGAACGGCCAAGCTGCCGTCTTCGAGGGAAGTGGCGGCATCGCTCTTGTCGATAGCTTTCGCCGAGGCGTCGTCGGCACCATGCCAGGAGCCGACTTGATCGACGCCCTCGTGGCCTTGTGGCGTGCCCTGCAAGCGGGCGACGACCAACGAGCGTACGAACTCTCGCTGCCGCTCTCCGCGCTCGTCGCGCTGCAAACTGGTCTCGATGGATTCCTGGCCGTCGAAAAATACCTGCTGCACAAGCAAGGCATTTTTCCCAACATGCTGATCCGCGGCCCGGTCGCATTTCAGCTCGACGAGGAAACTCGTCGTGAAGTCGATCGGTTGTTCGCTAAACTCTCGGCCGCCGTCGGCTCGATCTGAGCCGCTTCTCTCCACTCTGGACTCTGGATTCGCGACTCAATCATGACTCAAGCCATTGTCGATCCCGGCGAACTGCGGCTCTTCGCGCAGATGCTCAAGCAGTTCAACCAAGACTTGACCGATCGAACGACGGCGTTGTCCGCACAACTGCACTCGCTCAGCAGCACTTGGCGCGACCAGGAAAACCTGAAATTCACCGAGCAGTTCGAGCAACACCTGCGCTACCTGCAACGCTTCATCGACGCCAACAACTCGCACATCCCGTATCTGACTCGCAAGGCCGAGCGGATCGAAGAGTATCTGCAACAAAAGTAGTTGCCTCGCAGCACGGGCGTCTCGCCTGTGAGCGGTTGTGAAAAATCACAGGCGAGACGCCTGTGCTACGTCGCCACCAAACCCAACTCCTGCAGCTTCGCGAGGCACTCATCACGCTCGCGGCTGCGAGTCAGTTCGCGCCAGGTCGGATCTTGTGCGACGAAGAAATCTTCGACCGACAGCGGCGGGACTCGTCCATTCGCAGCCGCGTGCTGCATCAGCCGCTGGATGCAACCGATCTCCAGCCGAGACAGACCGGACGCGTGCAGGCGGTAGTCCTCGAACGCCTCCCACACCATCGGCAGCAACGGCTGCACGATCTTCCGGCCGATCGCCGCCGAGTACTCCCGGATTTCGAGCTGCGCGTGCGAGTCCATTCGCAGCGAGAGGAAGTGCAGCAGGTTGTGCAGATCGACTTTCCAATACGCTTCGGTGTAGGTTGAGAGCGGCAAGTCCTTGCGAGCCTGTTCACGGGCGACACCGAGGTCCAGCCGTTCCTGATACACCCGACGAGTGTGCTCCTGGAGTTCTCGTTCGGTCGCGGTCAGCCGCTCACCGACGTCGGCCGGCAAGTACGATTCGCTCCCTTGGCGATTCGTCTGCGACTGGCTGCGCCACTCGTCGACGGGAGTTGTCTGCGTCGAATCAATCGCGATCGAGTACCGCGTGCTGTACTCGTTGACGTTGGCCGTGCGGTGTCGAATCCACTGCCGCCAGCAGTCCATCGGCACGCGGACGAGGAACTTCAGCTCGACCATCTCGAACGGCGTCGTGTGCCGATGCCGCAACAAATACCGGATCAGCGTGCGGTCGTCGGAGGCCTTTTTCGTCCCCTCGCCGTAGCTGACGCGAGCCGCCTGCACGATCGAACTGTCGTCCCCCATGATGTCCACCAGACAGACAAATCCGTCGTCCAGCACGGGAAATTTCTTCCAACGCAGCTCATTGAGCAGTGCTTGGCGATCAATCGGCGCGGCGGCATTTTCAGCGGTTTCAGTCATGAGCAGTCGATCGGGTCGGAGAATCTTTGGAAATCAGACCAATTTCGGACGGGAATTTAAGGGCTGAGTTAGACAAAATCCACGACCTCAGGAATCTACGGAAGGCGGAGCGGGGAAGTCGGAAGGCGGAACGACTGACTCTCCGTCCTTTCCGAATTCCGCCTCCCGACTTTGAACATGCCCGATCACTCCGAATCGCTGGCGACGCGAGTCTGGCAGTTGTGTCTGCAACTGGCCGAGGGAGATGTCGCCGCGCTCGGACAACTGTTCGATCTGACCGCCGCTCGGCTGGTGCGATACGCCGAAACCATTTCCGGTCGGCGAGAAGACGCCGAGGACGCGCTGCAAGCCGCGATGACCAAGCTGGCTCAGCATCCGGAACGCCTCGCGCAGGCCGAGCAGCCGTGGGCGTACTTCGTGAAGATGGTCCGCAACGAAACGCTCAAGCTGGCCGAGTCGCGCCGCAGCCGTTCGCGCGTCGTCGAGCTGTTGCGAACCTGGGTCTTTCGCCCGCGCTTCTGGTCGCTGCCCGATGACGACTGGCGCGAGCAAATCCAAATCGCTGTCAAACGCCTGCCGCCCGAACAAGCCGAAGTCGTCATCCTCAAAATCTGGGAAGAACTGACCTTCGCCGAGATCGCCGACATCCTGGGTGAATCACCGAACACCACCGCCAGTCGATATCGCTACGCACTCGAAAAATTACAACGCACACTGCAGTCGCTGGCCGAGGAGGTGCGACATGGCTGAGCACTCCTTCGATTCACCCAGTCGCGACTTCGCGGCCGAGATCGAATTGCTGCGCAGCGCAAACACGCTGCCGGCGCTGTCGAACCGCCTGCGTGCGCGTGTCTTGGACGCCGCGACGTCCGCTTATCGACAAGCCCGCCGCTGTGCACAAGCTCGCCAAGCCGCGTCGTTCCTGAGCGTCTGCCTGCTCGCGTCGTTCGTACTCTCTCCGATTGCAACTTTTTCGTTGCCGAGCTTCGCCTCACCCATCGACCTTGCGTCGCAGGAAAACTATTCGTCCGCGCAGCAACCAAATTCCGCTTGGACTCTGCGCCACGACCGCGAGTTCCTCGGCCTTCCGCGGGAGGCCGATCTCAAATCTCAAATCTCAAATTTGAAATCAAAGAAGTCTCATTCCGATTCTCAACTCGACGCCCGCGTCGAGCCATCACCACCGCGCGACAAGTTGCTGACTGCGCTGCACAGCAGCGACGGCTGGGCCACTGTCCAAGCCTTCCAAGCCGTCCGCTCCCGCAGCCACTCCACGCTGCAGCGAGCCTTCGCCGCGAATTGATCGCAGAGGGAGTCACCGACTTTTTGGTCGTCGCGGCTCTTTGCGTTCCTTCGACTGGGGCTGCATTTTTCGTGGCAGGTTTGGCGTGACCGCTCGTTCTCCGCGAGGACGACGATTGGACGAACTGCCGAGCACCAGACGGAAATCGAGTTCGCGGCGGTCGACGTTGACGAAGGCAACTTGGACGCGGACTTTGTCTCCGAGACGAAGTTGCTTCCCGGTTCGACGGCCGACCAAGCTGACGCTGGCGGGATCGAAGTCGAAATAATCTTTCTCGGCCAGAGTGCTGATGTGGACGAAGCCGTCGACGGGCATCTCCACCCCCTTGCAGAACATGCCGAAGCGTTCGACGCCTGTGATGATCGCGTCGAACTCGTCGCCGACTCGCGTGGACATGAACGCCAGCAGCTTGATCTTCGTCAGTTCGCGCTCCGCCTGAGCCGCTCGACGTTCGGTGTCGGAACAGTGCGTGCCGAGGATTTCGAGTTCAACGTCGCTCGGCCCGTGCGGCGACTTGCCGCTGGCAAATTCCTCGAACAAGCGGTGAATCGTCAGGTCCGGGTAACGGCGGATCGGGCTGGTGAAGTGGCAGTACTGGGTGACTGCCAGCGCGTAGTGCCCAATCGGTGTGCCGGAGTACTCCGCTTGCCGCAAACTGCGGAGCAAGGCGTAATTGACCGCGTGCTCGGCCGGCGTGCCGGCGACGTCTTTGAGCAGCTTTTGCAACGCCGCCTTCGACAAGATGACTGGACTGTCGAACGGCGACGGCGCGGATTTGAGCTTGGCGACGTCCGAGGACTGACGCCGCCCGGCCCGCGGAGGATTTTGTTTGCCTTTCGCGCGAAGTTGCTCGCGATTGGGGGGCTGCGGTTCGCCGACATTGAAACCGAGCGTCGCGACGAACTTCGCGAAGGCTTGCAGTTTGACGGAGTCCGGCTCCGCGTGAACTCGCCGCAGGAAACCGACTTCGAGGTCATTGAGCTTCGTCGCGACAGCAATGTTCGCGGCGAGCATGAACTCTTCGATGAGTTGATGGCTCTCGTCGTGCTCGACTTCGTGAGCACCGATGACTCGGCCCTCTTTGTCGAAGTCGAGTTTCACTTCCGGCAAGTTCAAATCGAGCGAACCTTTCGCGAAGCGCCGCCGTCGCAGCGTCATCGCCAGCGAGTGCAGATCGTGAAGAAGCCGCCGGACGACCGAACTGACGGGATGCGAATGGGAAGGCGAAGTTCCCGCCGAGCCGTCTGCTCGAACGACGTCTTTGATCTTTCGTGGCTCGGCGGGAGCCTCGCCCTCCCGGATCAGCGGCATCACTTCTTCATACGCGAACCGTTGCGTGACTTTGATCGCCGACTTGGCGAACTCGGTGTGAACCGGGACGCCATCGGGGGTGAACTCGATGAAGGCCGAATTCGTGTACCGCACGCGACCTTGTTGCAGGCTGGCCAGACCGTTCGAGATGACTTCCGGCAGCATCGGCAGGACGCGCGTCGGCAGGTAGACGCTGGTGCCGCGCCGGCGAGCTTCGCGGTCCAGAACGCTGCCGCGTTTCACGAAATGGGCGACGTCGGCGATGTGAACTCCCAGCACCCAATGGCCGACTTCGTTGCGTTTCAACGAGATCGCGTCGTCGAAGTCGCGAGCGTCGAACGGGTCGATGGTCACGATCGTGTCGTTCGTCAGGTCGAGTCGGCCTCGCAGATCGGCTTCATCGAAGAGTTCCGCTTGCCGAGCCGCTTCGTGCAGCACTTCGGGCGGGAACTCGTCGGGCAGGTTGAACTCGTGGATGATCGACAGCAGATCGACACCCGGTTCGCCCTTCGCGCCGAGCACTCGCGTCAGCACCGCTTCGCCGGAATGCGCGTGGGACGGAAACCGCAGCATCTCGATGACAACTTTGTCGCCCGGGGCGGCTCCCTTCGCTCCCGGATCGCCGACCGTGATCGGATCTTCAAAGTTGCGGCCGTCGATCTTCACATAGCCTTGGCCGTCAAACTCGTCGTAGGTGCCGACGAACGAATTGGTCGCTCGCTCGGTGACTTCGACCACTTTGCCGTAGGCTCGCTCCCCCTCGCGTGGCCGTCCGACCAATTGCACGATGACGTTGTCGCCGACTTGGGCATCCTTCAAATCGCGCGTTGTGATCGAGACCTCCAGCGGCTTCATTCCCGCTCGATGCCCCGCCGCGTCGGCCGTCGCGATGAACACCGCGCCGCGCGCGCCGATCTTCTTGATGACGCCCGACAGCGAACCCGGTTTGAGCTTCGTCTTCTCCGACGGAACGTCGCTCGATTCTGATTCGCCGACACCCTCGCCCGAATGCTGCTGATCCTGTTCGAGGCTCGCCACGCCACGCTGGAAGATCGTCCGCCAAGCGGTCAGGAATTCCTCGAAGTCTCGCTTGCGAATGTTCAGCCGTTTGGCGACACGCTTCGGATCGAGCTTCTTGGCGTTCGGTCGCGAGTGGATGTATTCAGTGATGAGTGCTTGAAAGACGTCGGACATGTGTGCCTCGCGGAATTCGTGACCGCGCGATCTTCGGGACGCGTCCACGGAAGAGCAATGGACCTCACTCACACCAAAGGTTGGCTCATTTTCGGTCCCGCAATTCGCAAGTCGCCGTTGCGAACGGTCAGGCCGCTGGCGTCGAAGAACTCGCACAGCGGCACTGAAAACTTGCGGCTGACGTTCCAGGCGTCGCGAAGCTGAGCCATCGTGGCCGGGCCGTTCTTGGCGAGGAAATCGGCGCAGAGTTGTCGTGCTCGTTCGATCGCTTCGGTGGCGAAGTACAAGTCCTCGGCGACCTTCACGAGCAAACCGTCTTCGCAACTGACGTGCAGCAGCGGTTCGATTTGCTCCAGCTTTTGGCCGACAGTTGTGGCGAGTTCCTTCGTCGTCGGCGGAGTCAGTCCGGCGGCGGTGATCTCTTCGAGCAGTTTGGTCCGCGCGGCCTGTTGGTTTTTCGTGAGCTTCACTTGCGCGTCGGCCGGTCCGATGTGCGAGCCGACTTTGACCAGTGCGCCTTTGACCAACAGATGGTTGAAGACGGCGTCCAGCAGCGCGGAGTGAGTGATCTCGCGACAGCCCGACAGGAACAACTCGCGCGGCAGTGCTCGCCGCGGCTGATGTTTGGCGAGAACTTCGCGGATCGTCTTCATCACCGACGCCGACAGCGCGGCGAGTCGGTCTTTGTGGACGAGCAGTCCGCGCTCGGCACTGCCCAGCCTGATCAGTTGACCGGACGTTCGCAGTTCTTCCAACAGTTGCCGATAGCGTTCCGGAGCGATGCCGGCTCGCCGCGCGGCTTCCAGCGGCGAGTCGTCGATACTGTCCTTCTGAGCGATCAACGCCGACAGCCGCGCAACGTCATTGGACGACGACCACTTCGTGCCGAGCGACACGAGATCCTTGATCCGCTTACCAACCGGCAAACAGGGATCGAGCACTCGACCGCCGGCGATCGTGACGCTGGGCGAAATGCGCCGCAGAATGAATCGCTGTCCGTGCGCAGCGACGATCGGCTCCTTCGTGCGGAGTTCCGCGAAACCGCACTCGCCCGAAGGCAGCGGCATGCCTTTGAGATTGATCCGCGCGAGCACCTCGCGCGTGCCGAGATGCAGATTGAAGACTTGCCGGTCCTTCAGCAGCAGCGGCGACGACGAGAGATGTTTCAGCTCGACGAGGATTCGCCGTGTCGGCAGCAGATAACCGGGCGAGGCGAGTTCCATGCCGCGCTCGACTTCGTCCGTCTTCACGCCAGCGAGGTTGATCGCCGTCCGCTGCCGAGCGATCGCGTCATCCGCCTGCGAACCGTGATGCTGCACGCCACGAACTCGCACCTCGCGCTGCTCGGGAAGCAATTCGAGCGTCTCGCCCGCACGAGCCGAACCGCTCGCGACCGAACCGGTGACGACCGTGCCGTGCCCAGCGACGCTGAAGACTCGGTCGATCGGCAATCGGAACAGTGGCAACGCGTCCGGGAAGACGACCTCGGCGGCCAGCTTTGCGATTGCTGCCCGCAATTCGTCGAGTCCTTCTCCCGTCTGCGACGAGACCGGCACGATCGGACAGCCTTCGAGAAACGTCCCGCGAGTCAGGTCGGCAATGTCTGCCGCGACCAGTTCGACGAAGTCACGCTCGACGAGATCGATCTTCGTCAGCGCCACCAAGCCGGCTGGAATGCCGAGCAGTTCCATAATCTCCAGATGCTCTCGCGTTTGCGGCATGACGCTGTCATCGGCGGCGATGACCAGCATCGCCAGATTCACGCCAGTCGCCCCCGCGACCATGTTCTTCACGAACCGCTCATGCCCCGGCACATCGACGACGCCGAATTGAATGCCGTCCTGCTCGAAGTGCGCGAAGCCCAGATCAATCGAGATTCCACGCGCCTGCTCCTCCGGCAACCGATCGGTGTTGATCCCCGTCAGCTTGCCGACCAGCCGCGTCTTGCCGTGATCAATGTGCCCCGCGGTGCCGATCAGGATGTGCTTGTTGCCCTCGATCATTCGTACTCCCACTTCGACATCCACGGGTCACGGGTTTGTTTTTGCCAAGCTTTGAGTTTGCCTTGCAACTCGGCGACCAGCTTGGCGTGCTGCGGGTCGTCGGCGAGGTTTTTCAACTCGTCGGGATCGGCTTCGAGGTCGTAGAGTTCAAAACGTGGACGGTGAATGTAGGCCGACGTCGATCGCAGGCCGTAGACCGGCAGCTTGGTTTTGAGCGCCATCTGCCACGTCGGCGAGGCGTACAGGTCGGAGGCGAACGGGTACGGCAGCTCGTGAGCGATGTTGAAGATCAGCTTGTGTCGACCGCTGATCACCGAACGCATCGGGTAGTACATCGTGATCTCGTGGAACGTGTGCGAGCCGAAGATCTCGCCAAAGCCGTTCTTCGCGGCGAGCTCGTCGGTGAGAGCTTTCAAAAACGAGCGGCCGTGAAACGTGACTGGCTGCGTCTTCGCATTCTTGGCGGGACGTGCTCCCTCGGAAGAGCCGCCGTTCTCGCGCGGGACGACAGGCGGCGCGGGCTTTGGCGTGACTCCGCACCAATCGAGAATTGTCGGCGTGATGTCCACCCAGGCGGCGAGCGCGTCGGTTGTTCGCGCGAGCGAGACGCCCGTGGCACGGGGTTGCGTCGGATCGCGAACGATCAGCGGCAGGCGAGCACCGGGGTCGTACAGCGTCGTCTTCGCTCCAGGAAACGGCGGACCGTTGTCAGCGAGGAACAGCACGAGCGTGTCGTCCCAATGACCGGTGTCCTTCAACGCCTGCATCAGCGTGCCGACGCCCTGATCGAGCCGATTGATCGCCTCGTAGAACTCCGCCCACTCCTGCCGGACTTCGGGAGCGTTCGGCAGCCATGACGGGACACGCATCTCGTCGGCTTTGAATCGCGTCGGCGCGACTCCCGGAAAGTTGTCGTCCTTGGGCGAGTTGCCGAACCCGGTCGCGCCGCTGCGATGCGGATCGGTGCTGCACCAGTAGAGGAAGAACGGCCGGTCGTCCTTCTCCGCGATCCAAGACTTCGCGTTCTCGGACATGCGAACGGAATTGCGCGAGCCTTGAATGCCGTCGTTGCGGTACGTCTCGAAGTGGTACGTCGCCTCTGGCGCGAGGTGATACTTGCCGATTGAGCAGGTGCGATAGCCGGCCTCGGTCATCATCACCGGCAACGTGCGCACCGAGTCGTACGTTGAGAAATGATTGTCGGCATGAGCGTGTCCGAAATGCCCGGTCGCGTGATTGAACAAGCCGGTCATCAGCACCGAACGGCTCGCGCTGCAACTGGCGGTCGTGCAGTACGCTCGCGTGAAGCGGACCCCTTCGGCCGCCAGCTTGTCGATGTTGGGCGTCTTCGCCTGCTTGTCGCCGTAGCAGCCAAGCTGCCAACCCAAATCATCAGCGACGATGACAACGACGTTCTTCGTGGCGGGCTTCTTCGCCGAGTCGGCTGCATTGGCCGTGTGACTGACAACCCCAGCCAGAACGACCAAGGACACCATCTTCCAAAACGAGCATTGCATGACGACAAGACTCCGGTTGAGTGCTCGGAACCTCTGCGAGCTTCGCGGAGAGGACCAGACCAAAGCCAAGCTACTGTCCAACACTCACCGCTTCCAGGCAGGCGATGAGTCGTGGGAGTTGGGCTTGGACGGAATAGCGTTCCTCGACCGTCTTTCGTGCGAACGATGCGACCGTCTCGCAGCGGCTCGGATCGGACAGGAGCTGCCGCAACACGAACAGCCATTCGTCGGGAGTCGTGGCCAGCCAGCCGTTGACTCCGTGGTGGATGATTTCGGAATTGACGCCCACCGGCGACGCGACCGCGGGAACTCCGGCAGCCATGTATTGCAGAATCTTGAGGCCGCACTTGTAGCGCGTCCAATCGGTGTCGGGCATCGGCATCAGACCGATGTCGAATGCTTGAAGATCAGCGATCTCGGTCGCTTCGGACCAGCGCACGAAGCGTGTTTGAATCCCGTCGCGGTCAAAACCGAGTCGCCGCAGCGGGCCATCCGATTCGGCGATGACGCGCAGTTCGATCGGAAACTCACGGGCGAGTTGCTTCACCGGCTCACGCAAGGCTTCGAGGTATTCGATGTTCGCAGCCGTGCCGGTCCAGCCCAGGATGAAGTTCCGAGTTCCGAGTTCCGAGTTCCGAGTATCTGCTCCTCGAAACTCGGAACTCGGAACTCGGAACTTCTCCACATCGACACACGTTGGGATCACGGTCACGTGCGAATTGATGGGTTGGACGCGAGCGGCCAACAATTCGCTTCCGGCGATGACGTGGTCGCACAGGCCGCAGAGCACTTCAAACTTGTGACGGTTGAGCACGAACAGCCCGTCGTCGATGTCGAGCACCAATCGGCGAGC
>QWQF01000340.1 GCA_003669125.1 Planctomycetota bacterium | reverse complement strand
TCCAGGATCGCCTGATGTCGCTGTACGGAGCAAAAGACTTCGACGACAGTCACACGCGCAAGGCGATTGCGTGCTACTTCGTGACCGCCTCGAAGTCGAAATCGTCCGAGGCGAAGTTGCAGGCTCGCAAGAATCTCGACAAGCTCCGCGAACGTGATCCAAACGTGGTCAAAGCTGCCGAGCGAATGCTGCAATCTGAGTAATCTCAGCCAGGCGGCATTGCCACGTTGGCAACGTGCCCCACGAATTCAACAACGGAGGTCGAGATGTTTGCGTTGGATGCGGTGCAGCAGGCGTTGCGGCAGTTTGGTTTTGATGGCTGGCTGCTGTACGACTTTCGGGGCAGCAACATGCTGGCTCGGCGAGTGCTCGGCATGGGTGAGATGCCGGTCACGTCGCGGCGGTGGTTTTACTGCGTGCCGGCCCACGGCGAGCCGCTGCGGCTGGTGCATCGCATCGAGACCGGTGCTCTCGATCATCTGCCGGGATCGAAGACGGTGTATCTCAAGTGGCAGGAACTCCAAGCGGGCCTCGCGAAGTTGCTCGGCGGTACGAAACTGGTCGCGATGGAATACTCGCCGAGGAACGGCAACCCGTACGTCTCGCGTGTCGATGCCGGATTGGTCGAGGTCGTGAGATCGTTGGGGATCGAAGTCGCGTCGTCGGGCGATCTGATTCAGCTCTTCGAAGCGGCTTGGGACGACGATCAAATCCGCTCGCACTTCGCAGCCGAGAAAGTCACCGACAGCGCGTACGGTGTCGCCTGGAAGTTCATCGCTGACGAAATCCGGTCACGCGGTGAGACGAATGAAGTTGCGGTGCGCGACGTCATCATGAATCACTTCGCCAAGCATGGCGTGACGACGTATCACCCACCGATCGTCGGCGTCGGGCCGAACTCCGGCGATCCGCACTACGAGACCGGTACCGGCACGAACACAACAATTCGCAATGGCGACTTCGTGTTGATCGACTTGTGGGGCAAGCTCGATCAACCCCGATCGGTTTACAGTGATCTGACCCGCACCGGCTTCGTCGGCGAGGCCGTTCCACCGCGCGTCGCGGAAGTGTTTGCCATCGTGGCGAAAGCTCGCGATGCGGCGATCGCGTGTGTGAAGTCCGCGTTCGCGGCCAAGCGACCGCTGCAAGGTTGGGAAGTCGATGACGCTTGCCGAGCGGTCATCGTCGCGGCCGGCTATGGCGACCGATTTGTGCATCGCACGGGTCACAGCATCGGCCAAGAAGTCCACGGCAACGGGGCCAACATGGACAACCTCGAAACCCACGAAGAGCGACTGATCCTGCCGCGAACGTGCTTTTCCGTTGAGCCGGGCATCTATCTGCCGGAGTTCGGCGTGCGATCGGAGATCAACGTCTTTGTCGATCCGCACGGCGTAGTGCATGTCACTGGAGGCGCGCTCCAGACCGAAGTTGTGCCGATTCTGGCCGCTTTCTGACCGGACACGCAAACCCACAGTCTTTTTCGATCTTTTCTGTTTCAACACTTCACGGTTACTCACTCGGGCAGCATTTTCCTGACGTCTCCGCACGCCCTGCCGCTGGAGTTGGCTGGGTTGTGCGTCGCGACAACGTCCGGATCAGCCAGCGAGTGGTTCACCTTGAAAAGGAAAGCAGCCTGAAAAAACTTCTTTGGGTCAGCCTCGCGGCCCTCGGGTTGATGGCACTCCCGAGCGATCGCGCCTCCGCCGACAACTGTTGTCGGCCTGCCTGTCTGCAACCGGCGTGTGCTCCGGTTCCGAACTGCTGTCGCTGACCATTGGCGTGCAGACGAGATGCCCGCACCACAACAACTTCACCCAGGCTCGCACGTACGGGCCTGTTTTTTTGTTGCACGTTCCGAAACCGGAGATGATCAGTCGTCATAGCGGCTCCGATTCATCCCTTCTTCTTTCGGAAGAAGGTGGCCGAAGGCCGGATGAGAGATTCGATGGCAGCTTGAGGTCTATGGCCCCTCCCAAAGGGAGAGGCGAAAAGACGGCACCACGACCCACTCAACGCCTCTGCCTTTGATGACGCCGATCGGCCTTCTCCTGAGCCTTCGCTTGCTTGGGATTGAAGAAGGCCGTGGAGCTGAGTCGCGATCTTGGCCGACCAGTCGGAACAGCATCGAGCCAACTTTGAGCAGTCCACCCGGTTCGAGCAGCGATTCGCCGGCGATCGCCTCGCCGTCCTGTTTGAGTTGGCGCTCGCAACGAACTGGCGAACGCTGCTCGCCAAGATCACCAGGCTGGCGGATGCCGCTGTTGTCCGAGACCAGCAAATCAGAAGCAGCTCGTTTCGAGCGAAATGATTGGATCGCGTGATCAAGAGTCCAACATTATCCGTCACCAAACCTCTGGCCCGGCTGAACCGGATAGCCGCGCAGGAAGTCGGCGGCGGTCATGGGACGCTTCCCCTCTGGCTGAAGCGATTCCAAGGACACCGCATCTTCTCCGACCTTCACGAGCAACTGTCCCGGAGGGGACGGCAACACCGTTCCTGACGGAGCGGCGGTCGTGTCCGCAATCGCGCTCACGCGCGGAACGATGACTCGCAGCGGCGCGTGGTCGGGACGCCGCCAATGCGAAAAGGCCTTCGGCCACGGTTGCATCGCTCGAACGTGGCAGGCGATCTCGACTGCGGTTTGAGTCCAGCGAATCTCGCCGTCCGCTTTGTTGAGCCGTCGCGCGTACGTCGCGAGCGAATGATCCTGCGGCTGAGGCGTCGCCGTCCCAGCATCGAGTTGCTCGACGACACGCAGCAGCACCGGCACGGCGAACGCGGCGAGTCGCTCTTCCAAGTCACCCGACGTTTCCGCCGAACCGATCGGAGTCCGTTCGATGGTCAGTACCGGACCGGCATCCAGCTCACGAACGATCTGAAAGATCGTGATGCCGGTCTCGGAATCGCCGACCCAAACCGCGTGCTGAATCGGCGACGCGCCACGATGCTTGGGCAGGATCGACGCATGCACGTTGATCGCACCGAGCCTCGGCAAGTTCAGGAACTTGGTCGAGAGGATTTGCCCGTAGGCCGCGACGACAAACAGATCTGCCTGCCAACCGGCCAGCACATCCAGAGATTCAGGAGCACTCGCCTTCACCGGCTGAAACACCGGCACCTCGCGAGCGATCGCCAACTCCTTCAGCGGATTGAGATGGTGATGATGCCCCGCGCCCGTTCGATCCGGCTGAGTCACCAGCCCAACGACCGAGTGCCGCGAATCGAGCAACCCTTGAAACGTCGGCAGCGCAAACGCTCCGGTCCCCAGCATCGCGATCCGTAACGTCACGAAAGACTCCTCGGCCGGCAAGCCAATTACTTGGCCGCCAATCCCTTTTCCATCGCCTTCAGTTGCCGCTTGATCTCATCGTCGGATAGGAACTGGCCCGTTGCCTGTTGCTTGCGGAAATCGGATTCGAATCCGAGCAACCTCGGTTCCAGTTTCAATCGGTCATCCGGTGCGAGCCGATCGACGAACAGCACGCCGTCGAGATGATCGGTCTCGTGCTGCACGACGCGAGCCGGCAATTCGTCGAGGTCCATCTCGAAGCCTTCGCCCTCGAGGTCATACGCCTCGACGACAATTTCTTCTGCCCGTTCGACGTTGGCGTACAGGCCGGGCAAGCTGAGGCATCCTTCCTCACCGCTGGCCGCTCCCTTGCGGCGGCGGATGCGAGGGTTGAGGAACACAATCTCCTCGTCCTTCTCTGCCGGATCGGCCGTCACGTTGACGATGAAGAATCGCAGCGGAAGTCCGACTTGATTGGCCGCAAGACCGATCCCATTCGCCGCGTACATCAACTCGAACATCTCGCTCACCACGGAGCGAAGTTCGTCATTGATCGACTGGATCGGCTTCGCCTTCCAGCGCAAAACAGGATGACCATACTGCACAATCTGCATGAGACGCTCGGCGGGCCAGAGAGATTCGGAATTGAACGGACAACGGCGGACGATTATAGCCGTCCCCGAAACGTGGTCGAGCAGCGACGAGTTTGCCACAATTCCCGCCGAACGTGGGGACAGACGGCTCGCCTGTCCCACAAAAATCACAGGCGAGCCGCCTGTGCAATGCCGAGGCTGCGATGACACTCCTTTTCACCGACCCAATTTTCCTCGAACACGACACCGGCCAGCACCCGGAAAAACCCGAGCGGCTCCGCAGCATCACGGCCAAGCTCTCCGACCTAAAACTCGATCAGGCCTGCGCGAAAGGGGCGATCGCGGTCGCGTCGCGCGAGCAACTTCAGCGAGTCCACTCGGCCGGGCACATTGGCCGCGTCGAACGTTTCTGTAAGGACGGCGGCGGGCGGATCGAGGCCGACACCGTGTGCAGTCGGCGTTCCTTCGAGGTGGCGGAGCGAGCCGCGGGAACGGCCTGCGCCGCCGTCGATCAGGTGTTGAAAGCAGACGCGAAACATCGCCGAGCGCTGTGCCTCATTCGCCCTCCGGGACATCACGCGCTTGCCAACGATCCGATGGGATTTTGTCTGTTCAACAACGTCGCGATCGCGGCGCGGCAGGCTCAGACGCACGGACTGCGGCGCGTGCTGATCGTCGATTGGGATGTGCATCACGGCAACGGCACGCAGGACATCTTTTACGAGGACGGCGAAATCCACTTCTTCTCGGCACATCGCTCGCCGTTTTATCCCGGCACCGGCGACGCCAACGAAACCGGAAAAGGCAAAGGCTTGGGAGCGATCTTCAACTTGCCGATGAAGTTCGGCACAGCGCGACGCGAGTACCTCACGCGATTCGAGACGATGTTGATCGACGCGGCGAAACGCTGTCGGCCAGAGTTGGTGCTGATCAGCGCGGGCTTCGATGCACACGCTCAAGACCCGATCGGTTCACTCGGCTTGGAAACCGAAGACTTCTCGACGCTCAGCAAGTTGGTGCTCGGCGTGGCGAAAGAACACTGCGGCGGAAAAGTCGTGAGCCTGCTGGAAGGTGGCTACAACGTCACCGCGCTGGCCGACTGCGTCGCGTTGCACTTGAGCGTGCTCAACGGCGAATGATCGTCGCCATCACGCTCCGTGTGACGGCTACGTCGTCTGCACCTGAATGCGGCGCGGTTCCGGTTTGTCGGCTTTGGGCAGGACGACCTCCAACACACCGTTGTTGAGTTTGGCCGCGATGTGCTGGTGATCAACCTCGTCGCTGAGAATGAACGACCGCAAGAAGTCGCCGGTCTCGTACTCCTGGTGCAGCAACCGCGCGTTCTCCGGCACGGTCGGCTCCATGCGGCCGAAGAGCGTCAGCTTGTTGTCCTGCACTTGCAGTTCCAACGTGTCGAGCGACACGCCGGGCAAATCGGCTCGCAGGATCAGCCCTTCGTCGGTCTCGTAGATGTCGATGGGTGGCGTGAAGACCAGTCGCTCGACCGGCGGATGCGGAGCCGGAGAGTTTCCGTTCTTGGCGGTGTGAGTCAGTTCGGTGGTCATGACGAATGCCTCGGAGAATTGAGTCGTGTTACGTTCCAAACGCGACCGGGATTTGCCGTGGCTTCACTTCTTCCGCTTTGGGCAAATGGATCTTCAAGATGCCGTTGACGAACTCGGCCGAGAGATTCTCGGACTTCACCCGATCAGGGAGCGAGATCGAACGTTGCCAGACTCCGCGCGGGCGCTCTTGGCGTCGGTAGCGTTCCTCGGCGGCCCCTTCGGGATTGACGTGACGGCCGGTCATCGAGAGCACACCGTTGGCGATCGTCAGTTCCAACTCTTCGGACTTAACGCCGGGCAACTCAGCGGTGATGAGGTACTCCGAAGGCAGCTCGTACAAATTGACCGGGGGGTACTGGCGACCGAATCGCAGCCCTTGGAACGACAGGTTGACGCTTTGCAGCAGGCGGTCAACTTCCCGTTCCAGATCGTGGAAGGCGTCCCAACTGTGTCCCCATCGAAAGAGAGCCATGATTGTTCTCCGAATGACAGCGTGAACTGGCGAGGCCTCGCAAGGCAAAGAGTGTGCCGAGTCATTTGCCCCCCTCGGCGAGCGGCTCTCAAGCTCTTTTCTGATGGGCAGTTAGCGGTCTCGTCTGCGAATCGGCCAGCCGTCGGATCGACTGCCAAGGTTGCAGCAAAGGTCGCTCCCTCGGATCGGCTGTCAGATTCGCTCGGCGCGGTGGCTTTGGCTAAGCTGACTCGGAATCTCGTCCCGGTCACGAAAGGCGATCATGTCCGAGTTGAATCCGCATCACGCCGTTTACGTCGGCAGCTTTGATCCGCTGACTCTGGGGCATCTCGACATCATCCGCCGAGGGGCCGCACTGTTCGACAAGCTGATCGTCGGCATCGGTCTCAACCCGGACAAGCAGCCGCTGTTCACTCCGGAGGAGCGAGAATCGATGTGCCGGCACGTCCTCGCGCCGTTCGCGAACGTCGAGGTGAAATGCTTCGAGGGGCTGACCGTGAACTTCGTGCGCGAGTGCGGAGCGGCCGTGATGCTGCGCGGTGTCCGCACACTGACGGACATCGAACTCGAATTCACGTTGACGCTCGCCAACCGAGCACTCGACCCTGCCATCGAGACCGTCTTCCTGATGGCCAGCGAGAAGTACTCGCACATCTCCAGTAGCCTCATCAAACAGATCGCCAGCCTGAGCCGAAGCAACACGGCCGAGCAGCTCAAGTCGTTCTTGCCGCACGAGATCATTGCACCGCTGCTGGCGAAATATCCCGATCGATAACCTCACTAGCCGCCAGTCACTCGCTGGCGGAATGAAACAGAAGGAGATTTTTTCATGGTCAAGACTGCTTCGACAATGTTGCCGCTGAGAACTGCGGCTCCTGATTTCTCACTGCCGAATGTCGATGGGCGAGCCGTCTCGCTGAACGAGTTCAAAGGCTCGAAGGGACTGTTGGTCGCCTTCATCTGCAATCACTGCCCGTTCGTCGTTCACATCCGGCCGGAGTTCGCAAAGTTCGCTCGCGAGTACCAAGCCAAAGGGATCGCGATCGTCGGCATCAGCTCCAACGATGCCACCGCGTACCCGGCCGACGGCCCCGACAAAATGAAAGCCGAAGCCGCATCCGCCGGCTATGAGTTTCCGTACCTGTTCGACGAAACGCAGTCGGTCGCGAAAGCTTACCGAGCCGCCTGCACGCCGGACTTGTTCCTGTTCGACGGTGATCAAAAGCTGGTCTATCGCGGCCAGTTCGACGACAGCCGCCCGACCAACGGAGTCCCCGTCACCGGCTCGCACCTGCGCGCGGCGTGCGACGCGGTTCTTGCCGGACGCACGATTGAGGACGGCCAACGGCCGAGCATCGGCTGCAACATCAAATGGAAGCCCGGCAACGAACCCAACTACTTCACCGGCCAGCCTGCGGAGTGACCTGTGGCGCAGACGCGGCTCGCATGCGTCAGTTCTGCTCGTGAGGTCGTGATCCCAGTCGCTGTCGCAGCAGCGCGGCGCGAGCGACGTTGCGCTCGGCCGATTCGAGTTGTCGCTTGCTGACTTTTTGCAGGTGTGCGGGCTGCGTCGTGATCAGCAATTCGTTGACTGTCGGAATCTCCAGCTTGCCGATCAGGCCGAGGTTGATTCCCAGGCGGACGCTCGACAGCAGGTGCAGCGTCTCTTCCGACGTGATGGTCTGGGCGCTGCTGAGGATCCCGAACGCTCGCGAAATTTGATCGTGCAGTCCCTCGCGGTTGTCGTTGAGCAGACTCTCGCGAGCTTTGCGTTCGTACTTCAGGATCGACGGGATGACCTCCTGCACGGTTTGAATCAGCGACTCCTCGCTGTGGCCGAGCGTGACCTGATTGGAGACTTGATAGAAGTCGCCCATCGCCTGGCTTCCCTCGCCGTACAAGCCGCGCACCGCCAGTCGCAGCCGCTGCAACGCCTGGAAGACTTTTTGCAGTTCCTTCGTGAGCACCAATCCCGGCAGGTGCAGCATCACGCTGACGCGAATGCCGGTGCCGACATTCGTCGGACACGCGGTCAGATAGCCCAAGCGATCGTCAAACGCGAACGCGACCTCGCGACTCAGCAGGTCGTCGATCCGGTTGATCTCGCGCCAGCAGTCGTCCAGGGCGAAGCCGCTGTGAATGACTTGCATCCGCAAATGGTCTTCCTCGTTGACCATCAGGCTGATGTTTTCCTCCTCGCTGACCGCCACGCCGCGCGGGCCGTCCGCTTCCGAGTGTTCGCGGCTGATGAGCTGCCGCTCGACCAGAAACTGCCGATCCAGAGAGTCCATCTCGCTGACCGGGAGGAATTCCAATCCCTGCGCCAGCGGCAAAGCCGCAACGCGGTCGCGGATCAGTCCGACGATCTCGGCCTTCGCGGTCTCGTCGGCCTTGCTGGGAAACGGGAAGTCGGCCAGATTGCGAGCCAGCCGAATGCGGCTCGACATGATGATGTCCGATTCCGGCCCGGTGCCACGCAACCATTCTCCGCAGTGCGGTGCCAGTGCATCCAAATCCACGATTGATCTCCTTCCGTGTGTTCGCCGGACAGAATACCGAAGCTGAGTTCCGCCTGCACGTCGCGGCCGATGTCCGATTTCCCAAACTCGAATGCCCCTCGTAAAGTTTGCAGCGCACTTACTTCGCAAGGACCACCATGTATCTCGGCATCGAAATCGGCGGGACGAAATTGCAACTCGGAGTCGGCACGGGGGACGGGCCGCCGCTCATCGCGCTCGAACGACGCACCGTCGAACGGACTCGTGGCGCGGCGGCGATTCGCGAGCAGATACTCGACGCTGGCCGGAAGCTTTGCGAGCAGTTTCCAATTGAGCGGATCGGTTACGGTTTCGGCGGCCCGGTGAATTCGATGTCCGGCCGAGTCATCACCAGTCATCAGGTCGAAGGTTGGACCGACTTCCCGATCGTCGATTGGACGCGCGATGCGTTCGGCCTCCCTGTTCGATTGGGCAACGATTGCGACGTCGCCGCGCTGGCGGAAGCGACCTACGGCGCGGGCCGCGGACACGGCACTGTTTTTTACATCACGGTCGGCACGGGCATCGGCGGCGGCTTGGTCATCGACGGAACATCGCAAGGAGCTGGCCGGCTCGCGATCGCCGAGATCGGCCATCTGCGTCCCGGCCCGCTCGCCGACGATCCGCACGCGACGGTCGAGTCGCTGGCCGCCGGACCTGGCATCGAGGCCGCCGCGCGAGCACTGCTCACCGGACAAGCTCGGCATCCGCTGATCGCCGCCGGCGCGTTCGCGGCTCAAGACGTCTCCGTCGATTGGCCCGCCGGCCGCGAATCGAAAACAGCCGATGACGACACCGCCGATCTGCTCGGCCGCTGTCTCGGCAAGATCGAGGGACTCGATGCCAAGACGATCTCGCAAGCCGCCGCCGCAGGGAACCGCATCGCGCGAGCGGCTCTGCATCAGGCTCACGTCGCGCTCGGCTGGGGAATCGCCCAAATGGTGACACTGCTTTCACCGCATGTGGTCGTCATCGGCGGCGGCGTCTCACTGATGGGCGAAGAACTCTTCTTCGAACCACTGCGCCGACAAGTGCGACGGTTTGTTTTCTCGCCGCTGGCGGACTCGGTGCGTCTCATTCCTGCTGCCCTCGACGAAGAAGTCGTTGTCCACGGAGCGATCGCTCTCGCGGCGAGCGCGTGACGGGAATTGTTCGTCCGCAGGCCAGGATTTACCGCATGGCTCAGTTGAATGGGCGTTGCGACCGGCCCGTTGCGGCGATCGAGGACGGAGGATTCCGGGACTCGGCGTTGCAGCCGTTGGGTTTGAGCCATAAAGTCTTGCCGATGCCTCGATCGTCGGAGGGTGCTTGTCCAATGGCTCGACTGCGAATTACCGCTGTGGTCACTGGGGTTTTGCTGAGCGTTGTCTCGGCCAGAGCTGAGTTGCAGATCAGCCCGGCGGTGATTTCGCTCGATCGGCCAGAAGGCTCGCAGCAGATTCTCGTGACGGAAGTCGAAGGGGATCGGCGACGCGATGTGACTCGCGAAGCTCGCTACGAAATCGCGGCTCCGGCCATCGCCCGCATCGCGGCCGACGGACTGCTGCGGCCCGTGACCGAAGGGACGACGCAGCTCACCGTGAAGTTCGGTGACAAGACGCTCAACGTGCCGATCACTGTCTCCGGTTTGCAGAAGCCGGTGCCGGTGTCGTTCAGCTACGAAGTGCTGCCGCTGCTCACGAAGGGACGCTGCAACGCCGGCGGATGCCACGGAAAGGCGGAAGGCCAAAACGGATTCAAGCTGAGCCTCTTCGGCTTCGACGCGGCGGCCGACCACGACGCGATTTTCAAAGAGGCCAAGGGGCGACGCCTGACGCTGACCAATCCCGCAGCCAGTCTGATGCTGCTGAAGGGGACCGCCACGATGCCTCACGGCGGCGGACGAAAGATCGAACCGAACAGCCCCGCCGAACATCGCCTGCGCCGCTGGATCGCTGAAGGGGCAGAGTTCGTCATCCCGCCATCCGACGGAAAGCCGGTCGAACGGCAAGTCGTCGGCATCGAAGTCGAACCGGCTCAAGTCGTCATCGCCGCAAACGGCACGCAGCAGTTGCGAGTCACCGCCATCGACGACGCTGGCGGCAAGCGCTGTGCGACGGTCGAGGCCGATTACATCTCGAACGCCACGCACATCGCCGACATCAACACGCGTGGACTCTTGCAAGCCAGCGACGTACCGGGCGAGGCCGCGATTCTCGTGCGATATCTCGGCCACGTCGCCGTGTGCCGAGCCGTGATGCCTCGGCCAGGCAGCACGTTCGCTCGGCCGGCGGAAAACAACTTCATCGACAAACATGTCTGGGACAAACTGACGCGGCTTGGCATTTCGCCAAGCGAACCGATCGACGACGCGACGTTCATCCGCCGAACATTCCTCGACGTGATCGGCTCGCTGCCAACGGCCGCCGAAGCTCGCGCGTTCATCGCCGATGCGTCGGCCAACAAGCGAGCGAAACTCGTCGATGCCCTGCTGCAACGGCCAGAGTACGCCGAGTACTGGGCCATGAAATGGTCCGACTTGCTCAAGGCCGACAAGCTGAAAATTACGCCGCAAGGAACCGTCGGACTGACTCGCTGGTTGCGAAAGCAGTTCACGGCGAACCGGCCGTACAACGAAATGGTTCACGAGATTCTCACGATTCAAGGACCGACGCAGAGCGAAAGCCCCGCCTCGTTTTTCAAGACGCTCGATACCCCGGAAGTCACCAGCCGAGCGGTCAGCCAATTGTTTCTCGGCGTGCGGATCGAGTGTGCTCAATGCCATCACCATCCCAGCGAACGCTGGAGCCAAGACGACTACGCCGGCCTCGCCGGATTCTTCTCCGGTACGGTGGTCAAAAAGCTGCCGGACGGAACCGATGCGATCGTCGCTCGCGCAGGAACGGACCAAAAACATCCGCGCACCGGCGAACTCATCCCCGCGCGAGCACTCGGTGCGAAGACGGCAGACTTCACGAATGTCATCGACCGCCGACTCGTCCTCGCGAATTGGATGACGGCTCCCGACAATCCGTTCGTCACGAAGGCGATTGCCAACCGGCTCTGGGCACACTACTTCGGCCGAGGACTCGTTGAGCCGATCGACGACAACCGCGCGACGAATCCCGCGACCAACGAACCGCTGCTCGCCGCGCTTGAGGCGCATCTGAAAGAAGTGAAGTACGACCTCAAAGCATTCACGCGCACGCTGCTGCTGTCGCGAGCCTATCAACTTGGCTCCGCGATCGACGCGAATCGCGACGACCGCCAGCACTTCTCGCATGCTCGGCCGAAGACGCTGCCGGCCGAGGTGCTGCTCGACGCAATCAGCCAGACGACCGGCGTCCCCGAAAAGTTCAACGGCTGGCCCGACGGAGTTCGCTCGATCCAAGTCTGGGACAACCGGATGCCGTCGTACTTCTTCCGTATCTTCGGCCGCCCCGTCCGAGCCACCGTTTGCGAATGCGAACGGAGCAACGAACCGAGCATCTCGCAGGCGCTGCACCTGCTGAACTCCCCCGAAGTCCACGCCAAACTGACCCACCGCCACGGCCTGGCCCGCAAACTCGCCGCGACCCCCAAGTCCAACGACGAACTGGTCGATGAAATCTACCTGAGCACCCTCACCCGCTTCCCGACCGCCGAAGAAAAAGTTCTGATGGCCGCTACCTTCGAGGCCGCCGGAGCGAATCGCCATCAAGCGGTTGAGGATGTGCTGTGGGCGGTGCTCAACACAAAAGAGTTTCTCTACAATCATTGAGAATCACTGAGCCATTGGAGCCAATCATGCTCAACTTCCGAATGCCTTCTGTTGGTCATCGCTTTTGCGATGGTCTGACGCGCCGACAAACGTTGCGGCTCGGAGCGACCGGCTTGTTCGGTGGCCTGACGTTGCCTCAGCTTCTGCGAGCAGAGGACGCCAACAAGTCCGAACGAGCGCGCGAGGCGAAAGCCAAGTCGTGCCTGTTCATCTTTTTGGAAGGTGGGCCTCCTCAACAGGACATGTGGGATCCGAAGCCGGATGCTCCGTCCGAAATTCGCGGGCCGTTCGAGCCGATCTCGACCGCGCTGCCGGGCGTGATCTTCACCGAGCACTGCAAGAACTGCGCGAAGATCGCCAACAAGTTCACCGTCGTGCGCAGTCACAGCCACGCCGACAATGGACACGCGACCGGATACCACTACGTCATGACCGGGCACCGCGCGGCGTTTGCCGACGGCGAGTATCCGCTCCCGACCAACGAGCTGTTTCCGTCGCTCGGTTCGATCGTTGCTCGCGAGCTTGGCAACAGCGGGACCGTGCCGCCGTACATCAACCTTCCGCATCCGATGTCGGCAGGTGGACCAGGCTTTTTCGGGGCCGAGTTCTCACCGTTCGTGATCGAAGCCGACCCCAGCCAACCGGACTTCGAGGTCCGCGACCTTGCCAAAATCGACGGCGTCTCGACCAAGCGGTCTGACCTGCGACAGAAACTGCTCGCCGGACTCGAACAGCGCCAACCACGCACCGGCCGAGCCGCCGCGATGAGCACCTACTACCAAAAGGCTCGCGACCTCATCACGTCGCCGGAAGCTCGCAAGGCATTCGACATTCAATCGGAACCAGCCAACGTGCGCGAGTCCTACGGCATGACGCAGATCGGCCAGAGCACTTTGCTCGGCCGCCGTCTGATTGAAGCCGGCTGCCGGTTCGTCGGCGTGGATGCTCCCGGCTGGGACGTGCATTTCAATTGCTTCCCCAGTTTGGTCAACGACCTGATTCCTCCGGCCGACAAAGCCTTTGCCGCTCTGATTACCGACCTGGAACAACGCGGACTGCTCGACAGCACGCTCGTCGTGATGATGGGCGAGATGGGTCGCACTCCGCGCGTGAATGCTCAAGCCGGCCGCGATCACTGGTCGATGGCCCAGTGCATCCTGTTCGCTGGCGGCGGAGTGAAACCCGGACAAATCATCGGCTCAACCGACAAGCAAGCCGCGTATCCGACCAGCGATCCGATCAGCGTCGCCGATCTGCTCCGCACGATCCACACGCTGCTGGGCATCGACGCGGATCGCGAATACGACGACCCACTCGGCCGCCCCGTGCCGCTGGTCAACGGCGGCAAAGTAATCCCAGGACTGATCGCGTGAACGTCCTTCAGAATCTCTTGCCGCACCCGATCGTCCCAACTCGCTGCAATCATTTGACAGTCACGCTCTGCCTGGGCTATCTCCCGCTCCATGCAACACGTCCATGAACTCTCGATTGCCGTCGCCGCCGTTCGTCGAGCGGCGGAAGTTTGCCGGAATGTCCAACGCGCGATCCCGGCTGCGATGGAGAAACAGGACAAGAGTCCGGTGACGATCGCCGACTTCGCCAGCCAAGCAGTCATCTGCCGGGCGCTCGGCGAAGCGTTTCCGAATGATCCGATCATCGGCGAAGAAGATTCCGCCGAGTTACGTCTGCCGGAAAACAAGCCGTCGCTCGATCGAGTGCAATCAGAGCTGAGCCGCATTGGACTCGATGCTTCAACACCAGACATCTGCGGCTGGATCGATTGCGGCGGTGCGACGTCGTTTGGCCCGAGGTTCTGGACGCTCGACCCGATCGACGGCACGAAAGGTTTTCTGCGCGGCGAGCAATACGCGGTCTCACTGGCGTTGATCGTCAACGGACAGATTGAAGTCGCGATCCTCGGCTGCCCGAACTTGCCGCTCGAACCAGGCGGCGTTGCCGACACCGGAACAATCTTCTTCGCGGTGCGCGGACAAGGTGCGAGCGTGCAAAACTGTTTCGGCGATTCCGCCGCTGTGCCGGTGCGGGTCACATCGACATCGCATTGGGCCGACGTGCGGTTGTGCGAATCGGTCGAATCGGGACACAGCGCGCACGACCGCTCGGCGATGATCGCTGCCTCGTTGGGGATCGTGAAGCAACCGGTGCGACTCGACAGTCAGGCGAAGTACGCGGTCGTCGCACGCGGCGAAGGGGATGTCTATCTCCGCCTGCCGACCAAGAAAGACTATCGGGAGAAGATTTGGGACCACGCCGGCGGAGTACTTGTCGTCGAAGAGGCGGGGGGCAAAGTGACCGACATCGACGGCAAGTCGCTGGAATTCACGCACGGTCGCGAACTCTCCGCCAATCGCGGAGTCGTCGTCACGAACGGCCGATTGCACGACGACGTGCTGCGAGCGATTCGCGAACACGTTGGCTGATTCTGCGGCGGTCGCACTTATTCCGAGCCGCAAGCCGTCTTGGTCGAACCGGAATTCGCCGGCGACAAACGACCTCCTGTGGCGATGCCTCAACCTGCCGTCGGTCGCTTTTTCAGGATTTTGGCTGGCACACGCATGAATGGAATTTTCAGATCCTCAAGGAATACCTGCCGGTCGTGGACAGATCGTTCGCGTCCTTGAGGGAAGGTCTCGATCGCCGCGGACTGATTGACGAAATGCTGGTCGTCGTGATGAGCGACTTCGGCCGTACTCCGCACGTCAACAAAACCGCCGGCCGCGATCACTGGATTCATTGCTACTCGGTGCTGTTCGCCGGAGCCGGAATTCGTGGCGGCACGGTCTTCGGAGCTTCGGACGATCAAGCGGCGTGGGTCAAAGATCGGGCAGTACGGCCAGCCGATTCAAGACGTCTTGTCGCGACACGCTAACCCTCACTGACGCGTCGGGTTATTTTTTCGGTGGGCGAACCGCATTTCGCCATCGGCTTCAGCGCGAGCGGAAAAACTCGTCTTGCCTCGCTTTCGCCTCTCGTGATAATTCACGCGAACTGTGTGCCTCTCCAATTTCGCCTGTGGCTCCCAGGAAGGACCTCTCAGGCGAGTCTTTGATCGCTCTTCGCTGACAAGTCGGCTTTGGCCAAGGAAGGTCGGACCTGCACGACTCGGGATTGCTTCGCGGTTTGAAGCCGCGATCCCTCGCTGCGTGAGACGCTCCGTCCCAATTGGCCAATGTCCCGCTCGCCACGCGAGGAAGTGTGACGGTCCCCTCCCTTTGTTTTTGCAAACCCACTGATGAGCACTGAAGAACAACCAACTTTCCGCTGTCGGCTCGTGATGCCGGCAGCGGCAAGCCCTTAACACGCCTTTTTCCTCCTCACAAGGAACGGTGCTATGTCGACTGGTCGCGAACTTCTGCAAAACATTTCCTCGCAACATAGCCCCGAGGCCTTCCGCCAAGAACATTGGGTCGGCACGTTCTCGGACTATCTCGACATCAGTTGCCAGCAACCCGGCGTGAACCGCACGGCGTATCAACGGCTGTACGACATGGTGATGTCCTACGGCACCTACAAGGTCGAGAATTCAGGGCATACGCAGCTAATAGGACGGATTGTTCAGTAGAAGTTGGATGAGGTAGTTGTCGTCCCAGCCGGCGGTTTTTCGTTTGCAGGCAATGCCGGCCTTGACCGTTTGATCGGCTTTCAGAAGCGAGACGGCGATGCGATTGAGC
>QWQF01000061.1 GCA_003669125.1 Planctomycetota bacterium | reverse complement strand
GCGAAGGCGGCTCGCAAGCTGTACCTCCCGCCGCCGCGTGTGATGACACTCGTGCCCACGTCTGAAGAGACGGCTCAGCGGTGGCGCATCATCACCGACAAACCCGAAGAGGGCTGGCAGAAGTCGGACTTCGATGATTCTGGCTGGAGATCGCGCCCCGGCGGCTTCGGTGAACCGAGCACTCCGGGCAGCGTCGTGAAGACCGAATGGAAAACGAACGACATTTGGCTCCGTCGCGAATTCGATCTGAAAGCCCAAGGGATCACGCTCAACTCGCTGCACGAACTGGCCCTGCGGATTCATCACGACGAAGACGCCGAAGTCTTCCTCAACGGCGAACTGATCGCGAAGACGACCGGCTACACGACGCAGTATGTCGAAGTCCCGCTCGACGAGGCGGCTCGCAAGCTGTTGAAGTCCGGCACGAACACTCTCGCCGTCCACTGCAAGCAAACCGGCGGCGGGCAGTACATCGACGTCGGTCTGGTCGATGTGCAGGAAGCATCGAGATGAGTTTGTGGCGTCTAACCGAATTCACGGAATCTGAAACGCAGATTGCGCAGATGCTCGCAGAGAGCGGAGTTTGTCACTCTGCGTCTTCCTGTCGTTCGCTCAGCCGACTGCGTCCGTGGCCGCGCAGGCGAACTCGAAGCGCACGGTAACTTGCCCGCCGACGGAAACCTTCGCGGTCAGGAAGAAGGCATTCGACATCCGCTCGGTCAGTTCGACTTCGATGTCGAGCGTCTCGCCAGGACGGACCATGCGGCGGAACCGCACGTCGTTGATTCGCGTGGCCACGGGGACTTTTCCCGGATCCATCGTCGATGTCTTGGCGATCAAGACCGCACCGGCCTGCATCGCGGCTTCGAGTTGCAGCACTCCGGGGAAGACCGGGAAGCTCGGATAGTGGCCGCTGAAGACCGGCAGGTCGGGGGACAATGTCTTGCGAGCGTGAATTCGCGTCTCGGTGAGTTCGACAATTTCGTCGAGCCACAAAAACGGATCGCGGTGCGGGATGAGTTGCTGAATGTCGTCACGAGTCATGTCGACAGTCTATTTCCAGACCGCTTCGAGTTGCACGCGATAACCGTCGGCTTCGGCTCCGCTGGTCAGACGCAGCGTGCAGATTGCTCGGACCAGTTGCAGCAGAATTGTCACGTCGGATTGTGCTTGGTCGGACGACTTCCCCTCCTGCGCGACGGAGCGGGCTTCGAGCATTCCGCGATTGGCGTCGAGGATTCCGGCCAGCGATTCGCCGGTCAGTTCAAACAGAAAGTCGTTGCGTGTCGGTTTGGCGGTCGCCGTCGTCGTGGTCGGAGTCGAATACACATCGACGAGGTGTTTGCAGAGATCGACCGACGACGCCATCACGAATTTGTCGCGGACGCGAGCGGCGGCCGGCATGAAGTTGAAGACGATCGGCAGGCGATCACCCTTGGGCTTTTGCCCGTACTTGCCGAACTGGATTTGCACATTTTTGTAGCTCTCGGATGAGAGCACCCACGGCTGTCGGCCCTGTTGGCCAGCGTTGAGGTTCGAGATCGTCGCGACCGTTTGGAACAACAGGTTCAAGGTCTGTTCGGCCTCGTCCGGCTTGGCCATGTCCCACACGAGTGCGAAGCCGGGAAGTTGCAGGCCGGGCTTGCCGTTCAAGTGGCTGAAGTCCTGCGGCGCGGCGACAAACGTCAGCCGATTCCCGAGCGACGGCAGAATGTCAGTGCCGTAATCCTTGCCCGGCAGCAGATTGGCTAGGCCCGCTTCGAACTTGTCGAATTCGGGAAGCACTTTTGGATCGAGCAACTCTTCGCGGCGTTTGTACCAGCCGGCGAAGTCGCGATGCAAAACCCAACCGCCGATCAGGCCGGGCACCGGCGGCAGAATTCCGGCGTCGGGCTTCCCCGCGGCGGCGAAGAGCGAGGCGTATTTCTCGCCCAGCGATTCTGGTTTGCCGGCGATCTCGTGGCGGATGACCAATCGTTGGTCGTCGAGGTCGAGCGTCGAGGCGAAGAACGGGCTGTGATTGGCGAGTTCGTAGATTCCGCCCATCAACAACGACAGGCCGGGATTGTCCAACTTCTCTGGGCCGAGCCGGCCGTTCATCGCTTGAGTAACGAGTTGCAAATTGACGTAGCTGCGGACGAGATGTTGCGAGCCAAGTTGTTTGGTCATCGCCACGAACGGCGCATCTTCGGCCAGCGACTTCGAGTCGCCTGCAGTCGCTCCGGCTCGCAGCGTGAGCGTGCGGTTCATCAAGTCGCTGGTGCTGGCCGCGATGATCCAGTCGTCACGCTCGGCGATGAAAACTTTGCCGTCGATGCTTCGCACGGGCACATTGCCCGGACCGACTGACTGGCTGATTTGTTCTTCGATCAACGTGAGCAGCGGCGCGACTCGCTCGCGAATCTTGTTGAGTGCGGCCACATCTTTGACCTGCATCGTGATGACCGCATCCGGTTGCTGGCGTCCTTCGTGCGGGTAGAGCGAGATCGAGACTCGACCACCGAACGCCGTCTTAGCCAGCGTCCACAGATCCATGCCGACCTGGTTCTCGATCATCTTCCGGCCGGCGTCGGCCTTGCGGCCCTGCGGCGAGGCATAAAACGCCTGCACCTGCGGATTCGACGGCAAGCTGGCGACCAATGGCGAGTTCTGCAGCTTCTCGATCCACGACTCCAGCCCGGAGACTTCAACGAAGAAGATCGCTCCGCTGGGGGCGGTTTTCGCCAAATCGGCATCTGCGGCGAGCAAGTGGCTCGACGAAAGGAGGCATAATGCCGAGACAACGGCGAGCAAGGCCAGGCAACGGCGAACGACAGGCAGTGATCGGATCATCGAAAAACTCCCAATTACTTCGGGGATCAACAGGGGACTTCGACCGTACCGAGTGAGGTGCGGGTCGGTTTGATTTTGGAAAACAGGTTTACCACAGAGACACAGAAGGCACCGAGGCAAGCATCGCTCACAAGTGTCTCCGTGTCATCTCGGTGGTGAATCTCATTCACTTCGATCAGAACCTCGCCTTGCGCTGCGAGAGGTACTCCAGCAGTGCCTTGCCGAAGGGCATGGACGTGTCGAGTCGGACGTAGTCGGCTCCCATCGACAGGCACTCTTTGCGGTAGCGGTCGCACAGTTCGTTGACCGCTTCGAGATAGTCGGCTCGCGTGCCATCGGCATCGACCAGTTGATTCTGGCCGCTCTCTGGATCGGTCAAGTCCACCATGCCGTCGAATGGGAAGGTCGCTTCGGCCTCATCGAGCACATGAAACAGAATCACGTCATGCCCGCCGTGTCGCAGCATTTGCAGGCTGCGAATGACCGGCTCCGGATCCACGAGCAGGTCAGAGAAGATCATCATCAGCCCGCGATGCCGGACCATCGAGGCGACTTGCCGGAGGTTTGACGCAAGCTCTGTCGATCCGCCCGGCTTCGATTGAGCCAGCAGCGCGAGAATGTTGCCGAGCTGCGTCCGCTTGCTGCGTGCCGGCAGGCTCTGTCGCAGCTTCTCGTCGAACGTGATAAGTCCGACCGGGTCTTGCTGGTGAATCATCAAATACGCCAGCGCGGACGCGAGACAGATCGAGTAATCCAACTTCGTCAACTCTTGTCGGTACGTGTAGGCCATGCTGGCCGAGAGGTCCATCAGCAAGTAACCGGTGATGTTGGTCTCGGCTTGGTACTTCTTGATGTAGTAGCGGTCGGTCTTCGCGTAGACGAGCCAGTCGATGTCCTTCGGATCGTCTCCTTGCGAGTAGCGGCGGTGCTCAGAGAACTCGACGCTGAATCCCTGAAACGGCGACGTGTGCAAGCCAGAGAGAAACCCCTCGACGATGAAACGAGCTCGCAGGTCGAGCCGCGAAATCGTGCGGATCACTTCGGGCTTCAGATAGTCTTCCGTCTTGGGCATGCTGGAAGGCTATCCGAGCTGCCCCGCGCCGGAAATCCTCAGCCGGCTGCGTTCGGCGTCGCAGCGAGGCTATGCTTTGACGAGCTTTTGCGACAAGGCGGAATTCAGGTGCAAGATTCTTGGCCTCGACGAGTACCACTCATGTCTGACGAGACTCCGACCAGCGGCACGTTGTTGATGCGGCTGCGTGAGCTGGATGATCGCGCGGCGTGGAACGAGTTCGTCGAGCGGTACGCGCCGCGAATCTACGGCTGGTGCCGGCATCATCGGTTGCAGGAATCGGACGCGGCGGATGTGACTCAGGAGGTGCTCGGAAAATTGGTAAAGGTGATTCGATCGTTCGAGTACGACCCGCGACGGGGCAGTTTTCGAGGCTGGTTGAAGACCGTCACGAACAATGCCGTTCGCGATTTTGTCGCGGAACTGTCCGCTCCGGGTCGTGGGACTGGCGACTCGCGAATCGGGGCGGCGCTGGGAGCCATCCAAGCCCCGGAGGCGATCAGCGAGCTGACCGCCGCATTGGAATTGGAAGCCGAACACACCTTGCTGCGGGAGGCCGAGGAACGTGTGCGACTGCGCGTGCAGCCGCACACTTGGGAGGCGTATCGACTTTTGTCGGTCGAAGCATTGCCGGTAGTCGATGTGGCGACTCGCCTGGCGATGCCGGTCGCGGAGGTGTACGTCGCGAAATCGCGAGTCGTGAAATGTCTCCGTGAGGAAGTTGAGCGACTCGGTGGCGTGGATGATTGAGCGAATGCGAAGTTCACTTGGCCAACGAATTGAAGCCTGAAGCGCAAGCGAAGGAGTTATCGAGCGTCCGTGCTTCGCTTGCGCTTCAGGCTTCAATCTCTCGGCAACTTTCAGGTCTAGCAGTCTGACATTGAAATCCAGTCACAGCCAATTTGAAGTTCAACGAAGCGTTCGCCCTCGCTGGCGCTTCGGGTTAGTTTTTTATGGCGTGTCCTTCGCTTGACCAACTGCAACGATTTTTTGGCGACGAGCTCTGCGAAGCGGATTCCTCGGCCGTGGTCTCGCATGTCGCGGTGTGCGCTGAGTGTCAGCGGCAAATGGACCAGATGACGAGCAGCGAAATGCCGTGCGTCTCGGCGTTGACCGCAACCGAACCGGGACTGCGTGAGTTGATCGACCGGCTGCGCGAGCGGCCGATCGAAGCCTGGTCGGCGATGACGGAGTTGTCCGTGGAAGGGGGATCGGTCCGGTTCGCGGGACCGGTTTCGGAGTTGGCTCCACTCGGTTGGCTGGGTGCGTATCAGATCGAGCAAGAACTCGGTGCGGGGACGACGGGGCAAGTTTTCGCCGCTCGCGACAGCCGCTTGGGACGTCGCGTGGCGATCAAAGTTCTGCGTCCGCAATGGGTCGGTCACGCGACGGCGCGATCGCGGTTCGAGCGTGAGGCTCGCGCGGTCGCGGCGATCGAAGATGAGCGGATCGTGAAGGTCTTTGAGGTGGGTGAGACGCCCGAAGGTTCGCCGTTCATCGTCATGGAGTTCGTGGACGGCGACTCGCTCGATGCTCGATTGAAACGGGATCGCATGTTGTCGCCGCGTGACTCGGCGGTGATCGCTCGGCAGATTGCGCTCGGCCTGAGCGCGGCACATCGCCACGGAATAGTGCATCGTGACGTCAAGCCCTCCAACATCTTGCTGGCTTCGTCGCGTGACGCAGGGTTGTTTCCGGCAATCAAACTGGCGGATTTCGGGCTGGCTCGCGTCGCCGAATCGACCGAGTCGCTGACTCAGGAAGGTTTCATCGCGGGGACTCCCGCGTACATGAGTCCTGAGCAGATCCGTCGTCCGCAAGACTCGGATGCTCGGAGCGACGTCTACAGCGTCGGCGTGTTGCTGTACGAAATGCTGACCGGCGAGCGGCCATTTCGTGGCGTAGTGCGAATGGTCTTGCACCAGGCTCTCCACGAAGAGCCGGAGCCGCCACGTCGGCTGAACGACCGCGTGCCGCGAGACCTCGAAACGATCTGCTTGAAGGGCATGTCGAAAGAGCCGTCACGGCGATACGGCTCGGCGGCGGAACTGGCCGAGGACTTACAGCGCTGGCTAAAGGGAGAGCCGGTCCACGCGAGGCCAGTCGGAGTGATCGGCCGGGCGTGGCGGTGGTGTCGTCGGAATCCCAAGCTCACGATCTTGAACGCGGTCGTCGTGGCCATGCTGTTGGCCGGAGCGGTCGATGCCATGCGGTATTTGAGACCCGCCGAACCGTGGCGACAAGAAGCGGACGCTGCTCGACACGAGGCCGCGCGCTGGCGGACGGCCTCCGAACAACACCTTTCGGAATTGCTGCGGCTCATCGAAGCGACCGTCTTTCAAGCGGACGAGTCGGATGCTCAAAACGCACTCACCGCCGCCTTGCTCAGCCTGGATGCCATCCGCACCGACGAGCCGAATGACTCGCTGTCGCAAACGTTGGCCGCTGCGCACAGCCGGCTCGGCGAGTTGAGTGCGAGTCACGGCCAACTGGCCGACGCGCTGCGACACATGCAGGCCGCGATCGGAACGCTGCGAGAACTGGAAACGCGCCGATCGGGCCGTCGCGAATGGTCACTGGAGGTTGCTCGGCTGCTGGTGCGACAGGCGGACCTCGCTCGACAACTCGGCGGGGATTCGGAGATCGACACGGCGGTCGCTGACTGCCGAAAACAGTTAGAGGCCGTCGAGCAACTCCGCCTCGAACCGTCAGAAAGCCATGATGTCGCCCAATGGCGTGGGCAATTCGCGGACGTGCTGTTGCGGCTCGGCCGGCTCGACGAATCGCGCGAGCAGGCCCGACTGGAATGCGAGACACTCGGACGCATCGCCTCGCAGTCGGATGCCAACATCGAGCAACTTCGCACAGCGCTGGCCGCAACCGGCCGGCGCGTCAACGAATTGCTCGAACGCCAGGAATTCAAACCCGCTCACAGGACACTGATGCCCGCCGCCGTGTGGGCCGAGCGATTGTTCGATTCCGCCAATGCCACGTTCGCCGATGGGCAGACTGCCGCACTCCTGTTCCGCAATCTGGCCATCGTTGAGCTGCAACTCGATCGGCGAGCCGAGGCCGAACTTTGCTTGGAGCGGCTTGATGAAATCTTAAACGATCTCAAACTGCGACCAGAACTTGCCGAACAACCGGCCAATCACGAGTGGCTCAGCTCGCAACTCCGCGAGCTGTCGGACCTCCGCAATGCCGTGTCCGGCAAACGGTGAATACCCGCAATTGTGGTCACAATGCTTCGGGTTTGTGCAAAATTGAATTCCGTCGCCAGAAATCGCTGGTTGTTCTTGACGACGTGAAATAGTTTCAACTCAGGATTGGCATGAGTTCGAGAGACGAAAGGGTTGCACATGCGTCAGTTTTCAAAATTGTGGCGTTGCTGGCAAAGTGGAACTTGGAGTCGTGTCGGTCGTCCATGTGCTCGTCGTCGTGCGGCGGTGCGGTTGGAGTCTCTGGAGCGACGCTGGAATCTCTCCGCCGTGTTGGTCGTCGAGACCGTCGACGCGTATTGGCTGATCGAAGATCCGACGTTCGACTCGCTCGCTCCGACAGCAAGTGCGGACACGTTGCACGGTGATTCGCTGTTGGCCAATCCAGGCCATGACGAGATCGAACTAGGGCTGCCGGCGAATATCGCTCCAGCCGCCGCGAGCGGCGGAGCGTTGAACACCTCCGAGTCCGAAATGGCGTGGATGCTGCTCAACGATTTGTGGGATTCCGAGCCGGACTTTTTCTACGAAGACGTTCTGGCGATGACGTTTTTTTCCGACACGTCGATGGACACGCTGATCGACAGTGGGCGGTTCGATGGTAGCCAAGATACCGGCTCGTTGAATGACGGCGAATTCTTGACGAGCGACTTCTTCGGCAGCACTGATCTGAGTGGGGCGTCAGGCAATGACTCCCTGGCTATTTCGCCGGTTTCGTCGAGCGCGGTCTCGAACTCCAATTCTGGAGGCGATGAAATCCTGGCCGACGATTTGGCGGCCGTCGAATCCAAGGCAACAGACGTCATCGCCGCCGCCAAAGCCGAGGTGGCCTCATGGTCGCAGCGGTTCGACGCACAATCGTTCGCAATGCCGGGTGCGGCGCGAACATCCACCGATGAATCGGTGATGGCCGCTGTCCTGCCGACGCGAGTCGTTGTTGGAAGCAATCCAACATTCGAGTTGGCCACTCGCGCTGACGTCGAAACGGTGCTGCGAGAGGCTCCGGTTGCCAAGTCGGTCGAAGTCACTCAACGGAGCCTCCAATCCACCGTCTCAACGACCGAGACGAAGGCGCTCGATTCGTTCTTCTCACGATTCCCTTCGATGTTGGGAATCAGTGCGGGACGCTCGTCGATGCTGCGATTGATTCGCGGTGAGCGCGGTCCTACGGTCGATAACTCGAACGAGGGTTCGTCCGACGTCGAGGACGCCAGCGGTTCGTGGTCGTACTCGCAATGGGCGTCACTGGTCGGAGTCGCCGGCTTGTCCGCCGCGAGCTTGTGGAAATCCGGCAGCACCGATCAGCTCGATGAACGCTCAACGCCACCGCTCCGCACGAAGTCGAACGGCAAGCGACCGGTTGCGTGCTAAGACGCATCTCCCAGCGGCAGTTTCAAAACTAGCACGACGCGCCAGCGAGTGGCCGGAATCACGGAACATAACCACTCGCTGGCGCGTCGTGCTGGTATTGAAGGCATCCTCACACGAAGGCACAAAGGCACGAAGAGAATCAACTTCGAATTCGATGCTCCTTTGTGCCTTCGTGTCTTTGTGTGACAACCAGTGTTGATTCAAGGTTGCAACTCGGTTGGCGGAGAGCCGCTTTTTTCCACGGCGGTGATTTCGCGTGCAAGAAGTTGGCGTGTGCTCCGTACCTGATTTGGTAACGGGCCAGAGGTCATCGCGAGTGCGAGCCTCATGTCACACGTCTCCTTGCTGAAAGGATCACATCATGCGGAAGAACTGGTCGTCGTCGTGGCTGAAGTTGTGGACTGGTCGAAATCGTCGCAGTCAAAGCGCACTGGCCGATTCGGGGCGATTTGCTCCGGCCGAAACATTCGAGCCGCGCACTGTGATGTCGGCGGTCAGCGTGTCGCAATCGGGTGCGGTAGAATTACAGCAGAGCAGCGGTGTGGAACGATCGGCTCGCATCGTCAACGGGACGCAGACGTCGGACTATCCTGCGGTCGGATTGATTGGCGATACCAGCGATGACTTCTGCACCGGAACACTGATCGCACCGCAGTATGTGCTGACGGCGGGGCATTGTGCCGAAGGGGTCGGCAACACATCCGGGACGTTCACGGTCGGCGGGCAGTCGTATCAGACCGAGCGGGTCTATCTGCATCCCAATTACAACGGCAACGCCATCGGCAGCGACTCGGCGAACGACATCGCGATCTACAAGCTCAGCCAGCCGGTCGTCGGGATCACGCCAATGGACATCTTCCGAGGGATTCCGCAGGTCGGCCAACTGTTGACACTGGTCGGCTTCGGCGGCGGCGGCAACGGGACCACGGGGTCAAACGGCGATTTCGGAATCAAGCGAGTCGGCACGACGCCGATCGACGAGGTCTCGCGAACACTGATCTCGTGGAACTTCGACAACAACACCGAAGCGAACACCGCTCCGGGAGACAGCGGTGGGCCGGCCTTCGTGACCGTTGCCGGCATCAAGTACATCGCGGGAGTCACCTCCGGCGGAGACTCGCCGAATGCGTCGATCGGTGATCACTCATTCGACACACGCGTCGATGCCTTCGCCGCTTGGATCACGAGCATTACTGGCATCGGCGGCAGCGACCTGCCGACCCTCAGCGTCGTTGCCAGCGATGCCGCTGCGGCCGAGACCACCGTCAGCCAGACGGCCAATTTGGGGACGTACACGATCAACCGCACCGGCTCGACCAGCGACGCACTCGTCGTGTCACTGAGCTACAGCGGTTCGGCGTCAAGCGGATCGGACTATTTGAGCTTGCCGACTCTGGTGACGATCCCGGCCGGACAATCGTCAATGACTTTGACCGTCGCGCCGCTGGACGACAGCCTCGCGGAATCGAGTGAGTCTGTGATCGCGACGTTGCAAACGTCAGGAGCGTACAACCTCGACAGTGTTCGCTCGGCCGCGACCGTCACGATCGCCGACAATGATCAGACTCTGCCCACGATCAGCCTCCGAGCGACCGATCCCGTTGCCGCCGAAACTCGCACCGGCCGAGTCGCGAATCGCGGGCAGTATCAAATCACTCGCACCGGCTCGACGACGTCGTCGTTGACCGTTTTCTACAACGTTGCTGGCAACGCCACGAACGGCACTGATTACACGCGGCTCGGCGGATCGATCACGATTCCGCCGGGGCGGTCATCGGCGACAATCTCGGTCAGTCCGGTAGACGACGCCCTGTCCGAGGGAACCGAGAACGTCGTGCTGACGCTCGCAGTTCGGTCGAATTACTCGATCGACGTGGCTCTCGCGGCGGCGACGATCAAGATCGAGGACAACGACACCGCCGTTCGGACGAACGACAATTTCGCCGATCGGCAATTGCTCACGGGCAGCAACGTCACTGCGACCGGCGACAATCGCACGGCGACTCGCGAGACCGGCGAGCCGAACGTCGCCGCAGTTTCCGGCAGCAAGTCCGTCTGGTGGACCTGGACCGCTCCGAGCACCGGCCGGTTCACGCTCAGCACCGCAGGCAGCTCGTTTGACACGACGCTCGGCGTCTACAAGGGAAGCTCGGTGACGTCGCTGCAATTGGTCGCCGAGAACGACGATGCCGACTTCTTTGGCGGCACCTTGACCAGCGAAGTGACGATCGACGCCGTCGCTGGCACGCAGTACCAAATCCAGGTCAACGGCTACGAGTCAGCTAGCGGTGACATCACACTCCGGCTCAACCCGGCCGCAACGGCTTTCGCTGCGAATCGTCTGGCGGCCTCGCGACGCGACGCCAGCCAGATTGACTCAGTGTTCCAATCCTACGGAGCTCTTGCTCGCCGACTGTGAACTGCTTCGCCAAATCCACTGAGTCGATGGCCGAGAAGACCGTCACTTGATTCTCCGATTCGAGTGACGGTCACTCGTATTTAGCAATCTTCGGTTCCGGAATTTCTGCGATCAGTCGCTGGATCACCGTCTCGCTGGTGACCCCTTCGGCTTGAGCTTGGAAGTTCGTCGAGACTCGGTGACGCAGAACGGGAATCGCGACCTTGCGGACATCTTCGATGCTGATGGCCGGGCGGCCATCCATCGCGGCGAAGGCTTTGGCTCCAGCGATCAGGAATTGGCCGGCGCGCGGGCCGGCTCCCCAACCGACGAGGTCTTTGATGAACTTTGGAGCCGACGCATCCTTTGGCCGAGTCGCTCGGACAAGCCGCGCGACGTAGTTGATCGTCAGCGGCGCGGCTTCAATCGTGTTGATCTGCTTTTGCAGATACACGATCGCGTCGGCCGAGAGGACTTTGCGAACGTCTGGTTTCTCCATCGAGGAGCTGGCGGCGAGGATGCTCTCTTCGTGTTCGAGGTCCGGGTAATCGACGATGACGTTGAACATGAAACGGTCGAGCTGCGCTTCGGGGAGCGGATACGTCCCTTCTTGTTCAATCGGGTTTTGCGTGGCGATGACGAGGAACGGCTCAGGCAGCTTGTAGGTTTCCTGGCCGACAGTGACTTCACGTTCCTGCATGGCTTGCAGCAGCGCGGCCTGAGTCTTCGGTGGCGTGCGGTTGATTTCGTCGGCCAGCAGAATGTTCGTGAAGACCGGGCCTTTCACGAAGCGGAACTCGCGGCGGCCGGCTTCGGTCTCGTCGAGCACGTTCGTGCCGGTGATGTCCGACGGCATCAGATCGGGCGTGAATTGAATTCGTTTGAACTGCACGTCGAGAATGTTCGCGATCGTGCTGACGATCAATGTTTTGGCGAGTCCCGGCACGCCGACCAGCAGGCAGTGCCCGCCCGTGAAGACGGCCGCCAGAATTTGCTCGATGACGGCATCTTGGCCGATGATGACCTTGTGCAGTTCGGTGGTCATCAGCTCGCGGCGGCGGCGGAATTTTTCAAGGAATTCGTCGAAGTCACGTTTCTCGGCCAAGGCGGACTCGCTTTCGGAATCTGAGTCGCGGAGCGACTCAGCGATTCGGATTGAGGTGGTCGGGTTGGACGGCGGATTGTAAAAGGCTGGCGGTTCGGAGAGTACCGAGTGCCGAGTTAGGAAACGCCATGAATCGAATTCTTGGTCGAACGATAGGATGGATCGCGGTCGCCCTGCTCGTGATGACCGCCTGCGAATACGTTCGCGCGGCGGACGGGCTTAAGCCGGAAGCGGTGGCCAAGGCGATTGAGAAGGGCAAGCAGTTTCTGATTGGCAAACAAAGCTCCGATGGCCACTGGGAGAACGGTCTCAACGCGATGTACCCGACCGGGCCAACAGCTTTGGTCACGCTGGCGTTGTTGAATGTCGGCATGACTCCGCAAGACGCGCCGATTCAGAAGGCCCTCGATTTTTTGCGATCGAAGCCGACTCCTGAAATGACCTACGAAGCCGGTTTGCAATTGATGGTCTACGCGGCGGCGAAGGATGAGAAACGCGATCGTGCGCGGATGTTGTCGATCGTCCGCAAGTTGGAAGAGGCTCAAGATACGACTGGTCCGCATCCCGGTTGGTGGACGTACCGCTTGTCGCCGAATTCGCATGGATCGGACCACAGCAACGCGCAGTATGCCGTGCTGGGGTTGCGTGAGGCGGCCTTCGCCGGCATCCCGACCAGCCGCAAAGGTTGGGAACTGACTCGACAGCATTGGACCAATGCTCAGTCACCGGATGGTGGCTGGGGCTATCAAGCCGCAGGCGGTGGCTCGTCCGGCAGCATGACGGTGGCGGGCATCGCGTCACTGGTGATGGCCGACTCGATGTTGCCGGATGATTCCGATGTCGGTGCGGATGGCCTGCCGAATTGTTGTCAGGACGAAGTCCGCAACGAGGCGCTTGAGAAGGGTTTGAATTGGCTTCGGACACGCTTCGCGGTCGGACACAACGTCGGCGATGGCGGGATCGGCGGAGTGCTGTACTACCTCTATGGCTTGGAACGTGCCGGGCGTCTGAGTGGTCTGCGGTTCTTCGGCAATCATGATTGGTTCCGTGAAGGCGCGGCGTTCCTCCTCCGAGGTCAGGGGGCCACGGGCGAATGGTCCGGCGCGGGTGGAGCCGGTGAAGGCGATACCGTCGTCGGCACCAGTTTCGCCTTGCTGTTCCTGTCGAAGGGGATGGCTCCGGTGTTGATCAACAAGTTGAAGTTCGGACCTCCAGCGGCACGCAACGCGAAAGGTATCGCCGTCGAGGATTGGAACCGGCATCGGCACGACGTTCACAATCTCACGGACATGATCAGCGGCATGCCCAAGTGGCCGAAGTTGGTGACGTGGCAAGTTGTCGAAATGGACAAGGCTCTGAAAGGTGGCGGCGTCGCCGATTTGATGCAGGCTCCGGTGCTGTTCCTCTCTGGCAAAGAGCAGCCGGAATTCGGCGACCCCGAAGTCGAATTGCTGCGCGAGTACGTCAATGCTGGTGGCTTCATTTTCGCCGTCGGCAACTGCAACGCGGCGGGCTTCGATGTTGGCTTCCGCGACCTCATCCAGCGGATGTACCCCAATCGCGAGGCAGAGCTGAAGAAGCTCACGCCCGAGCATCCGATCTTCCGCAGCGAATACTTGCTGAGCCAAGCCGAAGTGAACTTGTGGGGTGTCGATTTCGGATGCCGCACGGCGATCGTGTATTCGCCGGATGACATCGCTTGCGGTTGGAACAAGTGGTGCGTCTCCGAGCCGCCGGGACGAAAGCCAGAGTTGAAAGGCTTCGTCTCGAAGTCCACACACATCGGCGTCAACGTGCTGGCCTACGCGACCGGACGCGAACCACCCAACAAAGTCGATCAAGACAAGATCGCGCAGCAAGCCGCTCAGCGAGATCGCATCGAAGCGGGGCTGTTGCAGATCGTGCAACTGCGACACACCGGCGGTTGGGACACCGCGCCGCACGCGCTCCGCAACATCCTGGTTGCGCTCAACGACACAGCGGGGTTGGCGGCGGCAACCAAGCCGCGCGAACTCGCAGCCAGCGATCCCAACCTGTTCAACTACCCGATCGCCTACATGCACGGTCGGCACAAGTTTGATCTGTCTCGCGCCGAACGAGAACGCTTGAAGCAGTACCTCGACAATGGCTGCGTGCTCTTCGCGGATGCCTGTTGCAGTTCGGTTCCGTTCGACAAGAGCTTCCGCGAGCTGGCCGCCGCGTTGTATCCCGACAAGCCGCTGACACGGATTCCGCTCACGCACGAGTTGTACTCAACGAAGATCGGTCACGACCTGCGCAGCGTGCGTCGTCGTGGAGCCGATCAAACCGCCGGCCGCGGCGTCATCGCGAGCGCGGTCATCACTGGCGAACCGATCTTGGAAGGGATCGAGATCGACGGTCGCTACGTTTTGATTTACAGCAAGTACGACATCAGTTGCGCGCTGGAACGCCAATCAGCGATTGCATGCGAAGGCTACGTCTCCGAAGATGCCACCAAGCTGGCGGTCAACATCATCCAGTACTTCATGCTGCAACAGTTGAAGTGAGGTCGCGACCTCAGTCGGCGTGCTCGGCGATTGTCAAATTTGCGCGAAGCACTTGAACGGCAAGCTCACGATGTGAGTGTGAGCGATGGGTGGTTGGGATTGCAGCGGAGATCGCTCGTCGCCCGCCAACAGCCTTTTCGGGAGATCACGTCGTTCGACCCCGGCCATCCGACGCGCTCACGAGCGATACTCTCGGTCAACCACTCGCTTGCGCGTCTTCCTGGTGACGGCGGACCGCACGTTTTCGTTTTCCACAAACTGCTGATCTGAAACAGCGGAAATCGAATCGCCGAAAAACGGGACCGCCCGACGAGAAAGCTCGCCGGGCGGTTTTTGTGAGCGGTTGCTTTCGGTTTATCGAGGCTCGCGAAGACCTGTCCCGGCGGTCTTGTGCGGCTTCTGTTCGGGTGCGATGCCGAGTTGTCGGAGCGACTTGTGGATGATCTCGCGCGCAGGCGGAGCAGCGATGTCGCCGCCGAAGTGTTCGCCGCCACTGGCGGGCTCATCGACCATGACCAGCACGAGGACTCGCGGATTCGCCGCCGGTGCGCCGCCCACGAACGAACTGACGTGCAGCCGATTCGAATACTTGCCGGTCTGCGGATCGCGTTTCTGAGCCGTGCCGGTCTTGCCGAAAACGGTGTAGTCGTCGAGCCGCGCCTTCTTGCCGGTGCCGCGTTTGATGGCCTCCGTCATCGGGGATTCCACCAGCCAGCGCGACACTTCGGCGCTGATCGTGGAGGAGATCACCGGTGATGCGAGCGAGTTGTCAGTGTCATCCACAAACTCTGGGTCTTCCGGGAGGACATTTTGCAGGTCGAGGGGTATTTCGTGTTCGGTTCGGCCATCGTCCGTGAGATCGAAGCGGTCATCCAAGAGCGAGCGGTCCTCATTTTGAGTTCCGAGTCCCGAAGGGTTCAGCGAGTTCAACGAACGACGTGGCGCGACATCCGGTTGCTCGGGCGGCAAGGTAGGGGAGTCGGCTTCCTCGTTGGGCTCCGTGACTCTGGGACTCGAAAAATCTCGCACCCGCCGAGAGGTGGGTCCTGTTTGAAACGCGATCTGCTGCAATAACGAATCGGCGTCGGCGGTTCGTTCCCCACGATTGAGCTTCTCGGCCCACGGGCGGCCGAGCGGTTGGGTGCGACCGCCTCGGACCAAGTGCGGACTGATGAGTATGCCGCCGTTCGCGAGCGCCCCATGAGCGGTGAGCAACTGAATCGGCGTCACGGCGATCTCTTGGCCCATCGGAATCGAGCCGGTCGAGAATGACGTCCACTTTTTCAGCGGCGCCAACATTCCGGAAAGCTCGCCGGGCAGTTCGATGCCGGTGCGGCGGCCGAAGCCGAACGTGACCGCTGCCTGAAACAATTCTTTGTTGCCCAAACGCTGTCCGATC
>QWQF01000137.1 GCA_003669125.1 Planctomycetota bacterium | reverse complement strand
GCCTGTGGAAAGAACTGCGACGGCGATACGGAGCGGTGGACTCGCAGTTTCGGAAGCGAGCCGCAGTGATCCGCCTGGGGATCTGGTCGCAAATCCCCGAGCGAATCTGGGAGTCGTGGCGATTCCGCCGCGTGATCGAACAGACGGAATTGCATCCGTCCCCTGTGTTCATCATCGGGCATTGGCAGTCGGGCCATTCGCTGATGCACGACCTCATGGCGAACGATCCACAGTTTGCGACAACGAGTCTGCTGCACTGTGCGTTGCCTTCGGCCTGGGTCACGGTCGAACCGTTCGCCCGTTGGATTGTGCGGCGTCGAGGCCAGAGGACTCGGTATGTCGATGCCATGCCGATGTCGGCCGACGGCCCGCAAGGGGACGACTTGGCGATGGCGAACCTCACCGACCTGTCGATCTATCACGGCTATTCGTTTCCGCGTGCCTACGAGGCCATCTTTCGTCGAGCCGTGATGTTTGAAGGAGCTTCCGCCGAAGAGGTTCTCGCGTGGAAGAAGTGCTATCGCTGGCTGCTTCAAAAAGTGGCGTGGAGCACGGGCCGCTCTCGCTTGCTGTCTCGCAACGCTGCACACACCGGGCGAGTACGACAACTGTTGGAGTTGTTTCCCAAGGCGAAATTCATCCATCTGCATCGCAATCCGTATCGAGTCTTCGCGGCTCAGGAAACCAAGTGGCGTTCGTTGTGCGGTCTGTGGGCGCTGCAAGCCCCGAATATCGAGCAGCTCATCGCGGACACGATTCGGCTCTACCCCGTGCTGATGCGGCAGTTCCTGGCCAATCGGTCACTGATCCCGGCCGGTCAATTGGCGGAGATACGCTACGAGGAGTTGCTGGCCGATCCACTCAGCACGTTGCGCCGAGTTTATGCGGAATTAGATTTGCCAGGAGTTCAAACGCTCGAAGAACGCTTGGCGGCTCCTGGAAAGTCGCAACTGTGGCAACTCGCCGGCCACGACGTCACAGTGACACCAGAACAAATCGGTTTGGTTCAGCGAGAATGGGGCTTCGCATTTGAGGCTCTTGGCTACCCGGTCGATCCAACGCTGATGACCGAGCCAGCGGCCACGACCGTTGACGACTAGGCGTCCTTGTCCGAGTCGAATGTTGATTCGCGAGGTGTTTGTGTGAGGTCACCATCGTGACATGGAGTCCGTTACGAGACGGTTGTTCCAGCCTCTCGAATTTGCCCGACGCAGTTTTGAATGTGCGGGAATCAGCCATCTGGTCAGGAAGTTGAGCGCGAGCGATTTGACGAACCGCCGCTCGGATTCAAGAATCCCCCTCCTTGCGTCCTACCTTTCGCGCAGTCCTTCCGGAGTCCGTAGTCTCGATGAGCAAGTCGCAATCGCAATCTCGCCGCCTCAAGCTGATTCACCCGCTCGCCGGCTGCACGCTCCCCGGTTGGCTCAAACTGCTGACGACTTATGGTGGAGTGGATTCCATCGGCTGGCCGCAAGCCGCAAGCGTCTCGCTGATCGCAGCGCTGGGTTTCCCGCTCCGAATGTACGAACGGCTGCGATTTGGCCGAGCCATTGCGGCGCAAAAGTTGGACCCGCCGCCGGTGTTCATCATTGGACACTGGCGTAGCGGTACGACCAACATGCACAACCACCTGCTGCGCGATTCGCAATTCGGTCATCTGAGCTTTCTGCACTGCCAGACTCCGTGGGCCTTTTTGACCGCCGGGTCACTTGCTCATCGGCTGTTCGCTAAATTCGCTCCGAAGACTCGCCCAATGGACAACGTCGAGTTCGGACTCGACGAGCCGATGTCCGAAGACTTCGCCTTGGGTGCGATGACCGACATCACGCACTACCACAGCTACTACTTTCCGCGCCACGGAGACAGCATCTTCCATCGAACGATCCTGTTCGATGGCTTGTCCGAAACGGACGTCGAACGCTGGCAGCAGACGTATCGCTACCTGTTGCAAAAAGTCGCGGTGGCCAATGACGGAAAGCAATTGCTGCTCAAAAATCCGGCGCACTCCGGTCGCATCCCGACGATTCTGAAGATGTTTCCGAATGCCAAATTCATCCACGTCTATCGCAATCCATTTGTCGTGATTTCCTCGACGCTGAAGCTCATGGATCGGTTCCTCCATCTGCTGGCTTTGCAGCGGCACGATTGGGAATCGGTACGCGAGGCTTGTCTCGTCCGCTATCAGCTTTTGATGGACCGCCTGCTCCACGACAAGAACCTGATTCCACCCAATCAATTGTTTGAGGTCAGCCACGAAGAGATGACGTCGCGGCCGATGGAAGTTCTCGAACGAGCCTATTCGCACTTGAGCTTGCCCGGATTTGAGGCCGCTCAACCGCGTCAGCAGGCGTATGCGGAATCGCTCGTGAACTATGAGACGAACCGTTACGGCTTCGATGACGCCACGATCGCTCACTGGACACCGTTTTTGAAGGTGGCCATTGACCGCTGGGGGTACGAACCTCCGGTCAATCGTTCGGCAGAGAACCTCGCACAACCGCGAGTCTGAATGCAGGTCGCAGCGAGGTGTTTGTCAAAGCGGTCAATTTCAGCCGCTATCGAAGCCTCTCGATCGGGTTAGCGGAATCGCAATTCCCCACCGATGGTGAATCCTTGCCAGATCATTCGCTGGAAGCCGGCATCCACCACGATGGCGGCGGGATTCGCCGACCCGTTGTCGTTGTAATAGATGTTGTTCGCCGGCCGAGAAATGCCCTCAGCAACCATGATTTGATAGCTGCCGAAGAGCGAGAAATTATCTCGCAGGTTCACTTTGCCATAGAGCGAGAAGTCTCCGATCGGAGCAAACTTGCGACCGCTTTCCGTCGTTTGGACGGCCGGATCGCCAGGGCTTCGCAGTCGCTCCGTGCGAACCATGGCGTCGTAGTTGTTCACACCGAAGGCGATCTTTGGCTCGAAGCCCACGGTGAGCCAGCGATTGACGATCTCAAATCGCAGGCCAAGTTGCGGAGCATAAATTCGGTTGTTCGCGTCAGAGTCGATGTCGCTGACCAACGGCGGGTCGAGAAACCCTTGCTGGTTGAACGTGCCCTGTTGGAAGAGCCGCTCATGAAAGTCGATGAACCGAAATCCGACCATCGGTTGCACAATAAAACCTTGTTCATACGGTGACTTCGCGACCCAATTGGCTTCTGCTCCGAACATCTGAGTGTTCTGAGAAATCTGAAACGAACTGTCATAGAGGAACAAGTTGGCGCTCGGCTGGCCGCCAAGCAGCGTGCTGGTCGCGTATTGAACCTGAGTTTCCGGGGCGAGCACGGAAGCGGGAGCCACGCTCAAAAACTGGCTGCTTTGAGCACGGTTGAAGACGAAGTAATTGGCCTCCAAAGATCCCGCAGTCGTTGACAAGCCCAACGTCCCACGAAATCCCTGCACGTCACGGAAGTGCAAACCGCTGGTGGTCGGAACCTGAGCCGTGGCGGGTTGTCCGGCGACGGTCGCCTGAAACTCTTGGGAGGGATCGACAACACCCGCGACTGGTGAACCCAAAAGTTGACTTCCCGGTCCCTCAAAATTCCATTGCAGGTATTCACCCCGTAACCACATCGATTTTGCTGTGGCTGCCAGAAAACGATCAACCGGCGTGTCCTCGTAGTTAAAGCCTCTGTCACCGACGATCTGCTCTGTCACCAGTCCGTCGGGACCAACTCCATACTGCGGGTCAGCCGCAATGGGGCCGTCGGCGTAATTGTCGTAGGCGGGCACGCCCCACGCCGGCCAACTGTTCGAGGCGTCGTACGGAGCGGGAGCGTAAATCCGCGGCGACGTGATCGTGCCCGGAGCAGGCTGCTGGGCGTACGCCGTTGCCGACGCGACCAAGCTCCAAACCCCAAGCACGCAGACTACGAGGCGGCTGCGCATAATCCTCTTCCTGCCTGAACGACCAATCTCGAAGATCTGGAGGTGAAGCCAGACCAACCACCATGACGACATGGCGGGATGTACCTGCAGTATCGGTCGTGACAATCAGAGAACTTGGGTGAAACCTTCCAGTCGTAGCGAGAGGTTGGTCCGGTCGTCTGCCTGGGCTGCATGTTCCGGCACGTTCCGCCGTTCGCAATCCGCAGCCAACAAAAAAGGCCCTCAACGGTAACAGGCCGAAGACTTGAGGGCTGTTGACGTGCAGGAAGCTGAATACAGAGTGGGTCAAACTGTAGTCAGAAATGCCAGTCAAAAACCAAGTCGAATAATGGCCTGCGTTGCCCGTTGAGGGCCTCGGCTGGGTCAGTTGATGTCGTAATTATTGAGCATCCACTGTGCCAGGAAAACTATTTTCTCGGCGCTGTGGCGGATAGGTCGTAACTCAGCAAGATAACCTGGTTTGCTGGTTCGGCGCATTGAGGTTTGGGCGCTGGATTCGTACAAAGTCGGCGCTCATTTTCAACTTCGCAGCGCCGAGGACCCCTGCCTATGAACGTTCGTCATTGGTCTGACAAGGCGTTTGTCGCTATCTCTGGCAGTTTGGTTTTGATGTATTGCATGATCGTTCTAGCCTTCGTGGCGACGGTCCCGGACCTACGACTTCGTGTACTGCTTAGGGACGAGTCGGAGAAACAGCCTGAGTCTGGCATAATTATCCGCAAGGTTCCGGGGATTCATTGTCGAGGCCCGCAACCCGTGGTCGGCGATGTCCTGCAACGAATTGGGGATCAGCCGATCCGGTCCTTCAACGATTTCGCTCGAAGTCTTCGGCAGGTGCATCGCGCCCAAGTAACGCGTGAGGGACTTCTGAACGCCGGCGACGATCCTTCGGAGGTTCGTGAACCGCTGCCTCGGCTTGTGGAAATTGAGACCGGCGAACGATTGATCGAGGTGGAATTCCTGCATGACGGAGTTCCCCAAACGAGTTGGGTCTTCGTGCAATCGTTGCCGTTGGATGAAGTCCTGTTGACGCTCGTTTGGTTTCTCCTGCAATTGGGAATCACGGCAGTTGGCGCACTGTCAGTCTGGCATCGGCCATTCGATCGACCGGCGCGACTGTTCTTTGGGATGTGCGTGGTGACGCTCGGAGCGTTCGTCGGCGGCTTTCATTGGTGGATCATCGCCAGTTCGCTGGCATTGAACATTCCGTTCGTGGGTTGTGCCGTCTTTGTCCCGGTTGTTTCGCTGCACTTCTTTTTGACGTATCCACGTCGGATTTGGCCGTTGACTCAGTTTCCTCGTGCGGCATTGGCGGGACTTTACGTTGTACCGACAGCGACATTCTTGTGGATGGTCGCCCTTTTGGGATACGTACGGTGGCTCACACCCCGTGAATCCGTGGAGACCGCACAAGTCGTTCTGAGGTCTCTCACGACTCTGCATGACAGCATTTATTTCTACCTCACATTCGCCTCGGGTTGTTTTCTGGTCATGCTTGCGGCGTTGGCTCAGGGTTGTCTGCGGACCACAAATCCGATCGAGCGAAATCAGTTGAAGTGGATCTTTTGGGGCGGTGTGTTCGCGGTTCCATCGGTCGGGTACACGTTGTATTTAGCGCTGTTCGACCGCGTGGAGTTCGCGCTGGGACGAGGAGCCAGGTTTGCGATGTTCTTGGCCAGCTTGTCGTTCATGCTGGCCTATGCGGTAGCGATTCTGCGATTCAAGCTGATGCTGATTGACCAGATCGTCAGCAAGGGCATGCGGTACTACGCGGCGAGTTTGGGACTGACGGCGGTGTTCGCCGGATTGATCTCGTTGGGCGGTTTGGCCGCGAATTCATGGAATGCGGGAGGGACGACGTTTCCAGAGCGACAGCAAGTTCTCTTGTTGGGAGCCGTACTGGCAGTCGCCGTCACGATGTTGCTGTGGGGACGAGACCGAATACAACAATTCATCGACCTGCGTTTCTATCGAGAGAAGTATCAACTCGACAAAGCGCTGCAGCGGATCAACCGGGCCGTCGAGAGCGTTGTCGATCGCGAGACCTTGGCACACCGCATGATTGGTTCGTGTCGTGAGGTGCTGCGGGCGGAGCGTATCGCCGTGTATTTGCGAGACGTGGAGAGTTCCTCCTTTCAGTTGATCGCCGCCGAAGGAGCTTCCGACCTCCCGGCGCAGATCGTCGCGGACGATGAGTTGATGCAGACGTTGCAGACCGAGTCGGCCGTCGCTCGATCCATGAACCCTTTGCTGAGTGGTCCGCCCTCGGCGCAGCAAACGCTGCGTAGTCTGCGTGCGGAATTGTTGTACGCCTTTGTGAGCGACGGAGAGTTGGCGGGGGCGGTCGCACTCGGCCCCAAGCAGAACGGGACGCCGTACACGGCCGAAGACCTGACGTTTCTCAACGCGTTGTGCCAGGTCACCAGCGTTGCATTGCACAGCGTCAAAGTGCATCAAGACATCTCGCGGTTGAACGAGGAGATGCAACTCAAAGTTGAGAAGATCGACGAGCAGCGGCGAGTGATCACCATGCTTCAGCGAGAAATCCGGACATCTCAAGCGGGAGACGCTCCGCCCAAGCCGGAACCGTCTGCCGAAGATTTCGAGCGCGGGCACATCATTGGAAGCAGTCCCGCGATTCAGCGAGTACTCGACGTGGTTCGCAAAGTCGCGCAGAGCGAGTCGTCCGTGTTGGTCATGGGGCCCAGCGGCACTGGCAAGGAATTGCTCGCGCATGCGATTCACGTCAACAGTTCACGGCGAAAAGGGCCGATGGTCAGCGTGCATTGCGCGGCGCTGTCGCCCAGTTTGCTGGAAAGTGAGTTGTTCGGGCACGTCAAAGGAGCCTTCACGGGTGCGCACAAGGACCGAGTTGGTCGCTTTGAGTCAGCCCACGGCGGCACGTTGTTCTTGGATGAAATCGGCGACATCTCGTTGGAGACTCAGATCAAGCTGCTGCGAGTTTTGCAGACTCGGACGTTCGAGGCCGTTGGCGGCACACGCACCGTGCAAGTGGATGTGCGGCTGATCGCAGCGACGAACCAAGACTTGAAAAAGCTGATCGCGGAAGGGAAGTTTCGCGAGGATCTGTTCTACCGGTTGAACGTCATCAGCATCATGTTGCCGACGCTTGCGGAGCGCAAGGAAGATATTCACGAGTTATCGCTGCACTTTTTGAAGCGAACCTCGCAGCGACTGGGTAAGCCGCTTTCGCAAATTGACGACGATGCGATCGACGCGTTGAAGCGATACTTCTGGCCGGGCAACATCCGTGAACTCGAAAATGTCATCGAACGCGCGGTCGTGCTGGCCGAAGGAGAGAGCGTCACGTTGCGGGATCTGCCGCACGAAGTGCTCGAACGACGTTTGGTTTCATCCAGGGGCGGTGCTTCACGACCGAGTGTCGATCCTAGAACGTCGCGTGGCAGCAGTCGCGAGCGTGTTGACGAAACGGTCGTGGTCGGCGCGGATGCGTTTACCCGTGGGGCGTTGGATGACATTGCCGAGCGAGAGGCATTGGAAGACGCATTGCGATCTGCCAGCGGTAACAAAGCGGAAGCGGCGCGGCTCCTCGGAATTCCGCGCAGCACGCTGTTCAGTAAATTACGCAAGTACCGAATCAATAAACCTCGTTAGCAGTCGTAGGTCAGGCTGGAAAGTCTGACCTGCGAATTTACGGGAAGGACGATGTGATGAGCCGACTTCACGGCAAACGATTCGCGATGATCAGCCTGATGGTCGCGATCGCCACGACCGCCACGACCGCGGTGAATGCCGCCGATTGGGGGACGGTCAAGGGCCGCTTCGTGTTCGACGGGGCACTGCCAGAGCGGCCGAAATTGGTGCTCAACAAAGACGTCGAGTTCTGCGGAAAGTTTGAGCCACGCACCGAAAAGCTGGTGGTGCATTCCGACGATCGCGGCATCGCGAACATCGTGATTTGGCTCGACACCAAACCAGGTGAGAAGTTCCCGATTCATCCGTCATTCGAGGAATCGGCGTCGGCGAAGATCAAGTTGACGAACAGAGGCTGCCGGTTCGATCCGCATGTCTGTGTGTTGCGAACCGGACAGTCGCTGTTGATCAACAACTCGGACCAAGTGGACCACAACACGGCTGCCGGATTGGATCGCAACGCACCATTCAACGATTTGACGCCGTCCGGCAAGTCCGTCGAACGACCGCGTTTCATTCAGGCCGAGAAAATGCCGGCTCAAATTCAGTGTGCGATTCATCCGTGGATGGTCGGCTGGCTGGTCGTGAAGGATCACCCGTATGTCGCCGTCACCGACGAGCACGGCCGCTTTGAACTGAAGAATCTTCCGGCTGGCGAACAAACATTCGCCGTGTGGCACGAGTTGCCCGGCTATGTGCAAGAAGTCACTCGCAACGACAAGACGGAATCTTGGACGCGCGGCAAAGTGGCGGTGCGAGTCTCGCCACAGGCAACCGATCTCGGAGACGTGCGAGTGTCCGCCGAGGCCTTCAAATAGCTGAAGGGTCATTTCTTCGCGGCCAAATCCTTGATGCGGACGTTGCGGAAGACGACCGCATCGCCGTGGCCTGCGAAGCCGAAGTGGCCTTTCTCGCGGTCCTTGCCGGGATGCGGACTGTTGGCCATGAACTCCTTCACGTCTTTGAGATCGCAGTCGAGGATTACCGTGCCATTGAGCACGACCTTGATCGTTGAGCCTTTCACGGTGACTTCCTGAGTGTTCCACTCGCCGTTCGGTTTTTGGAAGCCCCGTTTGGCGGCGACCATGCCGTAGGCGGAGCCGTGAACCTGACGCGGATCAAGTTTGCCTTTGACTTTGTCGTAGTTGTCGTCGAGCACTTGCAACTCGCACATGCCGACGTAGGCCGTGTCTCCCTGACCGGGATATCGAATAGCGAGTCCATTGTTTCCGCCGGACGGAACCTTGAAGTCCAGGCGGACGACGAAATCGCTGTATTCCGCTTCGGTGAAGATCGTGCCACCCTTGCCCGCTTTGCAGGAGATGGCTCCCTCCGAGACTTCGTAGTTGTCGACGGGGCCTTTCCAGCCGGCGAAGTCCTTGCCGTTGAAGATGCTGACAAAACCGTCCTTCTTCTCTTCGTTCGACAGTTCAGCCGCCACGAGTCCGCAGACCGAGGCGATCAACGTTAGCGACAACAACGAACTCAACCCGATCCAGGCAGACAAGCGACGCATCAGAAACTCCCCTTGAGAGAACGTGTGACCGACTTTCCTGCCCGCCGTTCGGGCCAACGAGCGGTCAAGATATCTCGCCCGCACGACGTCGCAAGCGTGAAGCGTCGGAATCGTCAGGCCAATTCAGCAGTCACGAACCGCGGCGGCGGAACCAGGACACGCCCGCCAGCATTCGAGTCGGCATCTCAAGCCGTTGTTCTTCGGCGGGAGCGGGAGCGATGACCGGCGGCGTTTTGCTCGTGAGCTTCGGCCGGAACACCACCGCCAGCAACAGCGGCAGATACCACAACACATAGGCTCCGCCCTGCTGCGGGTACCACAACTGCGTGCCAACCACGATGGCCGTCGAATGGCCGAGCAGATGTTCGAGATTTTTCTCTCTCGGCAAGAACGTGAGGATCAGCAACATGACGAAAAAAGCGACGATCACTGGAATGCGATACACGCCGGAGTAAGCACTCCAGAAGCCGGCCGCATCACTGCTGAGCGTGAGGCTGCTCCAGTCGATCGAGCCGAGGATTTGTTTCGTGAACGAGTGTGAATCGACCGAAGTCAGCAGCAAGCTGGCGGCCAGTACCGCAGCCACGACTCCCACGGCGAGGACAAATCGGCCAGCACCTTGCTTGCCATAAAACACCGCCCAAAGCGGCAGCAGAAACAGGGGGAACATCAACGTTCCGCACGCTAAACCCATCAGTCCGCCCGCAATCAGTGGACTGCGATAGGCCACGAACGCCCACACGATCAGCGCGGCGGGCAGCACATGGTTCACCTTGCCGACATCGATCGCCGTGCATGGCAGCAGCAGATACAGCGTCGCCATCGCCAAGCCGGAATTCGCATCGTCGAACAACCGTTTGCCGAGAAACCACAAGCCCGATACGACGGCCAAGTGAGCCAACACGGCAGTCGATCGCGCGGCAATCTGTTCGATGGCCCAGCGGTCTTCCTGATTCGGTGAACCGCCCGACACGGCAATTTCGGAAGCCGCCAAGACCGGAGCCGCCAGCACGCGAGCGGTCGGGCCAGCGGGAACCTCTTCGGTCACGGGTTGTTCGTGCGTTGTGTCCTGACGCTTGCGCAGTTCATCCGCGCGGCGGACAGTCTCGACCGTTCCCTGTGGAGGTGGTTCCGTCAGTGCCTTGCTGATCAGCAGAACAAACACCGAGACCGTCAAGAACGCCATGCCCGCCGAGTTCAGGTTCTGCTCCAACAACGGCCGACGTTTCCAAAAGCTGTCGCCGAAGAGTCTCACCAGCAGACAGCCCGTCACCACAAACAGCCAACCGTAGCCGTACTGGTAGCCGTCCTGTACGAGCAACACCCCCGGAGCGATCGACAGCAACAACACGAGATCCAAGTTGCGCAACGAGAAGATGCGGTTGAACCGAAAGAACACCGCCACGATGAGCAGCAGCGAAAGATAAAACCAGGTGGCATCGCTCACCGAATATCCGTACTGGCGAAGGATGGTATCCATAGGCGATGACTGGCGGAGTTGGCTCAGGCGGACTAGCGAGACTGATTCTTTGTCAGTCTGGATTCGTTCGCGGCGGACAAGTCTCGACGCCAGGGGCTCCTGAGAAAAAGCATCGCGCGAGTCATCCAACACTCGGCACGCGATGAGATTGTTCGGCACGGCTCTTCGCCGTACTTCCATCTTCCGATGGAATGATCCTGCCGGAAAAAGTTGATTCGCAGAAGGGAGGCACAGTCAGCAGGTCCGGCAGTGACTCCGAAAAGTGAACTCAGAATACGCTGCCCGAAGCAGTCTTCCAACGAAAAAATGCGGGGCTGAGCGTTTTGGGCAGTTCGAGCGGGCTTCCGGCGAAACAGACTTCGGCATCGGCAATCCGGCCGCAATCCCTATGACCGACGTGATTGAGAACTTCCGCACAGTCCCTTCCTGCGATTCGACCCCTTGGCCGACAACGTCGCGCGAGCGGGACGGTCAGCGGGAGGAAGACCCCTCGGAGCGTTCGATCCAGTGGTAACCTTTGAGGAGCCGGCCTCGAAAGTAATGTGGCGCGGTGACCTGCGTGAGTGTCTGGCCGCGACGCTTCAATTCTTCGACCGGAAGCTTGGAGTTGCCCCATGTCACCACGATCGCGCGCGGTTTTGCGGTCTTGACGGGTGATCCCTTCGCGTTTGCCATTCCCGGTTCGACGGACTTCGTGGCGGATGTTCGCGGCGGTTCGACGAGGACTGCTTCCAAGTCTTTCGCCTCCCGGAGTGCGACATCGCGCCACAGGCTCCGCAAGAAGAAGCACAGTCGTGCCGGAGAAGTTTCTTCGGTTGACAGCCAACATTCGACGGGCAGATTTTCCGTGACCAGTTGGCGACGAAACGCCAACAACTCACGTTCGTCATCCGCCAATTGCGGATGTGAAAGGATTCCGTTCGTCACATCAGTCAGGACCAAGAGTGCGACGCATGACAACAACACCTGTCGGCTGTGAGTTTCCGATTTCGCGAGTCGGCGGACTGCGAGCACCACGACTCCGACGGCGATGACGACAGTCAACACACTTGCCGCGATCGATGATCCTGTGAACGAGTTGGGCAATCGTTCCGTCCACTGGGGTGCGGAGACGACTCCCAGTGTCGCGAGCGTCACCGTCACGACGCTCCTCAAGCCAAACTCGCGGCGCAGCACCGCGTCCAATCCGCAGGTGGCGAGAACTAACAACGGCAACAACAGGAATCCCGACCAGGTGACGGTGTTCGTCCAATTCCCGTGGTGAACAGGCCAAGTGGCCCACCAACTCAACCCGGCAACGGCGGACCAACCAACCAGGAAAGCGGTGGCTTTGCCCCCCGTGGATTCGCGGTGAGGCATTCGGCCGCGAGCGACTTGTGCGACTCCCAGCACGACGAATCCCAGCCACGCACCCATCATCTGCACCAGTGCTTGTGCGGCTTCGGCCACGCGGGATTCGACGGGCCAAACTCTTCGGAACCAGAAAGAACTCCCGGAGAAATTTGGCAAGCGGACTCGCTCCGAAAACGCAGACTGCCATCCGGCCACGATGGCCACGGCGATCACCGTGACCAAGAGAAGGCTTGTCACGGCGATCACCAAGTTCATGAGCCGCTGGCGAAGGACACGTTTCAAGGAGCTTCGCGCCGACGGCTCTTTTCTCGAAAGGACCGACAGCAAACTGACGACCAGCATCACACCCAGACCTGCCAAGGCCACTTCGCTGCCAGACAACCAGCTCGCCGCGAGTGACAAGCCGCTCGCCACCAGCGGCCAGGACAGCAACGCCCCGTCGGCGGATTGATGCGCGAGCATCGCCCGGAAGGACAACACCACAAACGCCAACGAGAGAGCGACGGGCGGCAAGGATTCGCTCAGAGCGAGAAACTCTCGATGACCGCATGCCAAACAGACTGTCAGCAACGCGAACCGACTCCCGCCAACTTTCTTCGCCAGGCAACCCAGGCACAGCAGCAGCACCGTGGAACTCAGATACGACACCAATAACAGGCGACTTTCCGGAGACAACAGATCGACTCGAAGCCCCAGCGCTGTCAGCAACGTTGCCAAGGGAAACGCGGGACGAGAACTCTCGGCCGCCTCGCGCGAGGCGGTGACGAACCAGTCGATCGGCCGTTCGCCAGCCACGACGTCGAAGGCCAGCAAACCTTGGCGACAGGTCGCCTCATCCAGCGAGCGATTCCAAAATCCCAACAAGCCGGGCACGAACGCCAGCAGGACCACGAGCGGTTGCACAACCGAAGCGAGACGAGTCGCCGGCAACAATTCTCTCGCCGGCTCGCGAACCAATTCCATCAGCCGCGCATCGTTGACGACTTCCACCGACGGCCTCCATCAGACTTTCGTGACCGACACTGCTCGTCAGTTCGCGTCCGCCGTTTTTTGCGATCGCTTCCAGGCGATGATGTCATCCAGGATCGTTTCCAGGCCCAACTGCGGCGATGATCCGATCGTCTGTTTGAGGCGGCTGACATCCGGGACACGGCGACGCACATCTTCGAAGTCATCGCCGTAGGCTTTGCTGTACGGCAAGTGCTCGATGCGAACTGCAGGATCGACCTTTGCAATCACCGCTTCCGCAAGTTGCCGAATTGACCACGGCTTGTCGCTGCCAATGTTGAAGACCTGTCCCTGAGCCGCCGGGGTTCCCATCAAACTCATGATCGCGGCGACGACCTCGCGCACATGCGCGAAGCACCGCACCTGATCACCGTCGTCGTAAACGATCACGGGACCGCCGCTGAGCGCCTGATCGACAAATCGTGGGATCACCATCCCGTAGTGCCCGACTTGCCGCGGTCCCACGACGTTGAAGAACCGGCCGATGACCACCGGCAACCCATGCTTGCGGTGGTACGCCAAGGCCAGAAATTCATCAATCGCTTTCGAGCAACCGTAGGCCCATCTCGGTCGCGAGGTTGGTCCGAGATGCAGGTCGTCTTCTTCGGTCCACTGCTCTTTTGGATTCTTGCCGTACACCTCGCTGGTGGACGCCAGGAAGAACGGCTTGCCGCCTCCCTGTACCGCCAACTGCAACAACATTTCTGTTGGGTAGATATTGGTCTCGATGGTCCGTACCGGGTCATCCGCCACCAGTTTGACTCCGACGGCGGCGGCCAGGTGATAGATGGAGTCCGCGTCACGGACGACTTCCGCCAACAACATTTGGTCGGTGATCGAGCCGGCTCGAATCGTCAGTCGCGGATGTCCTTCCAGTCCGCTGAGATTCTCAGCGCGTCCCGTGGACAAGTTGTCGAGCACCGTGACGTGATGTCCGGCCGCCAACAGCTCCTCCGTCAGGTGGCTGCCGATGAATCCCGCCCCCCCCGTGACCAAGCATCTCGACATGGAGTTCCTTTCTCGGATTCGCGTCTCACAGTCCCAGTGAAGTCGGCTCACAAAGCCGTTCCACCACGACGAACCGCGACAAATTAGCCGAGCCATCACGGATGCGACAGCCACGACTCCCTACGCCCCACCGCCTTGCGACACCAGCACGACGAGCCGGCGAATGGTTTGTCTCAATCAACATCAACCACTCGCTGGCGCGTCGTGCTGAAAACAGCTTGATCGCATCAAGCTGCTCACGTTTCGAAACAGCGCCAATGCGAAGCGTTCAAAAGGCTTGCCGCGACGAGACATGCCGGTCAAACGCCCCGCGCCGTAGCCGAAAAAATCGTCACAACCCAACCTCGTGTGATCGCTGGAAGTTGCGATCGAAGTCCAGTCGTAACGATCGTGAGGATGGTATCGGTTGTGCTGATTCTTCGGATCGTCAGGCCAAACGATTGGCCTCAAATCCGCTCCATCGAGGAGACGAGCGTGCGTGGCAGACGACTGCGTCGTGCCACCACTGGCGGCTTAAAAACCGCCAACCCTGGTGACCTGAGAGACCACCAGGACCAGAGCCGTGATTGGCCGGGCTGATCCCTTGGACAATTCGCGGCTCGATTCGGCGGCGCGAGACTGGTCAGCCGACGCGGCTTTGCCGATGAATGCGAGACTGGTTAGAACGTCTCGCGCGGGGACAGCCAGCGGTTCTGGACTGCGGACGAGACGCGGACGGCCGAGAATGCCCTTAAAGGACGTAACTTATTGTCTTTTCAGGGGATTCGCGGTGATTTTGCCCGTCTGCTACGTCCCAGGAAATGATTTCCTGGCCCCAACGGACCGTTTATTGGTCCCAATGGACGGTTTATTGGACCCAGCGGACGATCCGCTGGACCCAGTGGACGATCCGCTGGACCCAGCGGACGGGCCGTTGGACCCAGCGGACGGGCCGTTGGACCCGACGAGCGGCTCAGCGGTCCCAACGGACGATCGGTTGGCCCCAACGGACGGTTCGTTGGTTTCAGCGGACGGTTCGTTGGTCTCAGCGGACGGCTCGTTGGTCTCAACAGATGGCTCGTCGAGTCCCACCTGGGCCGCTGCGGCTTGGCCGGTGAATGCGAGACTGGTTAGAACGTCTCGCGTGGGGACAGCCAGCGGTTCTGGACTGCGGACGAGACGCGGACCAAGACGAAGAAGACGATCTATGCGAAATGAGTGCGGTAAGAACGCCCGATGACCGGATGAAACGACAAGCTTGAAAGGTGTAGATCATGCCGACGAACTTAACAAAGACTGACATTCGACGAAGGCGAGAGGAAACAACTGGCACGGCAGAGCGAAAACGGCTGTCGGTCCTCAAGCAATGCGATGTGGGAACGGGACGTTTCCGCCAGGATATGACTGGCAGCAAGATCAACGAAGCTATCCGCGATCTGATCGAAGTCGATGCGCTTGAATTGCTGTCGTCCGGCGAGGGTGGGCGATGCTGTCGCACGACTGACAAAGGTCGTCAGTTTCTCAAGGAAGGACAAACTTGCTTAGCGAATCGTGGCTTCGTTCGCGACGAGTAAAACAGGTTTGCGTCTCGCGTGGGGACAGCCAGCGGTTCTGAACTGGGGACGAGACGCGGACCAAGACGCGGAGGCGTGGCGAACACAAATAGCGACAACGTGAGGCACGAGTCATGAGCAAGAAAAGGTCGGAATCTCGTCAAGTAAACTTTCCAAGCCACAAGACAGGGCCATCACGATGAATCTCCTCCGTCGACCAAATTGTGTGCGGGTTGTTTGGACGAGTCTGTGTCTGTTGGCAACTGCGGTCGCCCTCGGCTCAGACAACGACGCTAAGACCGTCGCCGACAAGCCGCTCATCAAGACGACTCACGTTTACAAGACGGTGGGGGACGTGAAGGTGGAGGCGGACGTGTATCGGCCGGAGGGGGCGGAGGCTCGGCCGGTGGTGGTTTGGATTCATGGGGGAGCACTCATCGTCGGCAGCCGCTCGCAGGTGCCAGCGAAAATTCTGGAGCTGTGTACTCGCGAGCGATTCGTGTTCGTGTCGCTCGATTATCGGTTGGCTCCG
>QWQF01000196.1 GCA_003669125.1 Planctomycetota bacterium | reverse complement strand
TTCACGCCCCGTCGGCTCACTGGATGCAGACCGGTTACTTCGGCCCGACTTTGGCTCGCAACGCCGCGCAGAAGCCGTCGTTGGGTTCGGTCATTGCGCGTTCGCTCGGTTCGCGTCAGCCACCGATGCCCGCCTACGTGACGATCCCGAAGTCGGAATCGTTCGGGTATCAGGGAGCGGTTTATCTCGGCAAGGCATTCAATCCGTTCGAGGTCGGAGCGGATCTGAACGCCAAGGACTTCAAAGTTCCGAACCTGTCGCTGCCGAATGGACTGACGGCACGCAGCGTCGATTCGCGGCGAACGTTGCTCAAGACATTCGACACGCTGCGCCGCGACATCGACGAGACCGGCGTGATGGAAGGGCTCGACACGTTCAAGCAGCAGGCGCTGGAGATGGTCGCCGGCGATCGCATGCGAGCGGCGTTTAACCTCAACGCGGAAGACCCCAAGGTGCGTGATCAGTACGGCCGCCACCGCTACGGACAGAGTGCCTTGCTCGCGAGGCGATTGGTCGAAGCGGGTGCTCGCTGCGTGAACATCAACACGGGGAATTGGGATCATCACAACGACGTCGAGAAGGGACTCGATGAGCATCTGCCGCCGTTGGACCGCGCGATTGCCACTCTGATCGAAGACTTGTCGATGCGCGGTTTGCTGGACGACGTCATCATCTACTGCGCCGGCGAGTTCGGCCGCACTCCGCGCATGAACGGTCACGCCGGACGCGACCACTGGTCGGACTGCTTCAGCGTGTTACTGGCGGGTGGCGGTCTTCAGGGCGGTCGCATCGTCGGAGCCAGCGAGAAATGGGGCGGCGGCGTTCACGAGCGACTCGTCACGCCACACGATCTGCTGGCAACGATTTATCACACGCTCGGAGTGCCGCTCGATATGCACTACGAAGACGCCAGCGGCCGTCCCACCAGCATCGTCGGCGGCGGGCAGCCAATTCAGGAACTGCTATGAAAATGACGATCCTGCAACTGATGTCACGGTTGTGGTTGGTCCTGGCGGGCTTCGCGCTGCCTCCACTTGTTGCGCCCGCCAGTGCCAACGAGTTCTCCGTCATAGAGCACCAACGCCAGACGATTTATCACTCACCGCAGAAGCCGGGCTTCACGAGTTGGGTCGGTGCTTGGACGATTCCGGACGGCAGTCTGATGGTGAGCTTCACTCAGGCGACTGGGCCGATCGAGGGACGACTGCAGGCATCCAAAGAAGTTCAGCATCGATTGACGTGGCCTCCGCCGGGGCACCCCGGCTACGACATGACGGGGCTTGATCTGCGCAACGTCCATCTCCGCTCGACCGATGCGGGGAAGACATGGCAGCAGGTGAGTGCCGACGCCTTCAAGTCGTGCATGAACGGAGTCACCAATGAGGCGCAGACAGCGCTGGCTGACGGGACCGTGCTGCGCGGTGTGTTCGGATTTTATCTGCCCTACGATCCAGGCTTGCCTCAGACCGGTTTCTTGCAGCGATCCAGCGACGGTACAAAGACTTGGGGCAAGCCGGAATTGCCGCTCGATGCGGCGAAATACTCGACTTGGCCGCGACGAATTCGCGTGCTGCGCGACGGCCGGGTCGTCCTGTTGGCCGGCGTGACCCAGGCTGCGGCCGGTAGTCAGACGCGGGCGGAATTCAGTGCGATGGTCGAGCCGGCACTGCTGGTTTCGTCCGATCAAGGCCGCACCTGGAAAGGGCCGGTGGCCGCGACTCTCGTTGAACAACGTGGCGGCTGGACCGAAGAGTTCGACATCGCGGAACTCACCAACGGTGATTTGCTGTGCGTCTTCCGGCGCGCGAGCGATGCCAAACGTTGGCAGTGCACGCTCAAAAAATCGGGCGACTCTTGGATGGCACAGCAGGCAGGCCCGTCGGTTCTGCCGCAAAGCGGTCAGCCGGAACTGCTCGTGACGCGCGAAGGCCCGATCTTGCACGTCGCGACCAGCGGCATCCACTGGACCAGCGACGCGGGCCTGACTTGGCAAAAGCTCGACGTTCCCGGAACGGCCTATTATCCCCGCTCGGTGCAAACGAAAGACGGACGTATCTTCGTCTTCGGGCACGTCGGTGGTGACGATGCCTACGGCAAGGCCGATCAGTCGATCGTGATGGACTCGTTCCGCTGGGCGAGTCACACCATCGCCATCGCAGATCGCAAATCGCTGACGACCGACAAGCTCACCTGCGAACGGATTCCGCTGGGCGAGGCCGATGACTACAAGCCCTGCATCGCGAAGTTGCCGAGCGGCGAGTTGCTGCTGACCGCGTTTCATCAGCACAAACGCGATGGCAACAAAGTTCTCGAACAGACGCTGCTGTTTCGCTCGCTGGATGGCGGCCGAACGTGGACCGGACCGCAGCCGCTCGATCTGCTCGGCCGCGAGCCGTATTTGACGGTGCTCAAGAACGGCACCGTCTTCAGCACCGGTCACCTGCTGGCGCAGGACGTGCGAAACGAGTGGGGCTACACGACCGGCTTCCTGCATCGTTCGACCGACGGCGGCCGGACTTGGCAATCGACGCGGGTCGAATCGGAGCAGATCAAGCCGAAGGCCAGCAATCACACGACACGCAACGTGCTGGAAATGGCGGACGGCTCGCTGTTGCTGGGCGTCGATTTTGATGGTGGGGGAGGTCCGTATTTTGTCTGGCGATCGACCGACGGCGGGCAGACCTGGGACAAGTCGCAGAAGTGCGAACCTCGCGATTTCAAAAGCCAATACGGCTTCTTCGGCGGTGAGACGTGGTTGTGGCAGGCTCAATCTGGAAAAGTCTGGGCGTTGGTCCGTGTCGACAGCAACGAAATGCCGATCAAGGATTGGCCGATCAAGGCGGGAAACGATCAAGCCGATCACTTCATCCAGTTCTCGTCAGCCGACGCCGGAAAGACCTTCGATCGCATCCGCGACTTCGGTGACTACGGCGAGATGTACATGTCGCTGCTGCGACTGCACGACAAGCGACTGCTGCTGACATTCACCGTTCGCGATCTCAAGCCGCCGCTCGGCGTGCGAGCGATTCCTGGCCGCGAAACCGACGACGGGTTTGAATTCAAATTCGCTCACGATCGGCTGATGCTCGACACGCGAACGCCTGTTGGCAAGGATCAAGGAGGCGGCTTCGGACCCACCGTGCAACTCAAAGACGGCATGCTTGTCACGTCGTATTCGTACCGAGGTGAAGACGGAAAGACCCATTTGGAAGTTGTGCGTTGGAGACTGCCGTAGGACGGGACTCCTGTGTGGAACGATCACCGATTCAAATCACGAGAGAGTTCACATGAACAAGATGCGTCGCAGCGGGTGTTTTTCGGTTCGTCGCGGAATGCAGACCCTGTTGAAGAGCTGCATTCCGACCGCCATTTTTCTGGCGTGTTCGATCTTTCCGGTGTTTGTTCAGGCGGAAGATTGGCCGCAGTTTCGCGGGCCGAATTGCACCGGCATCTCGACCGGAACCAAGCCGCTGCCGGTCAAGTTTTCGGCGACGGAGAATATTCGCTGGTCCGCGAAGGTCGGTGGCGGCGTCGGCGGCTCGGTCATCGCGGCGGGGCGAGTCTTTGTGAGCGGCATGACGGCGGATGAAACGGTCAGTCTGTTCGCGTTCGATGCGGCGACCGGCAAGAAGCTGTGGCAACGCGATTGGGCGACCGGCTCGTTGGCGGAAGTTCATGCGACGAACAGTCAGGCCAGCGCGACTCCCGCTGCCGATGCCGACCGAGTCTACTTTTACTTCAGCACACTCGGCCTGCTGACCGTCGAAGCTGGCACCGGCAAGGATGTGTGGCAGCGAAAACTTCCGACTCCGTTCTTCGTGTTCAAGTGGGGACCGGGGATGTCGCCGGTGCTGTATCGCGACTTGGTTTTGTTTTGCCAGGACGACGACCTCAATCCCGCCTTTTATGCCTTCGACAAAGCCACCGGAAAATTGCGTTGGAAGGACGAACGGTTGGACATGGCGGTGAATTACTCGCACCCAGTCGTCTGCACCGTAGGTGGCCGCGATGAGATTGTGGTGGCCGGCACCGGCATGTTGACCGGCTACGACCCTGAGTCTGGCAAGCGTCGCTGGTCTGCGAAGGTCATGTTGCGAAACATCAAGACGACCCCTGTCAGCCTTGATGGCGTGATTTACATCTCGGTTCAGAGCGGCGCGATCGCGAATCAATGGCTGGCGTCCGTCGATCGTGACGAGAAGTCCGGCAACAACGACAACAAGCTCGACAAGGCCGAGATCCAGCGGTTCGTCGGCAAGCAGACGATCCCGGAGGCGTTCTTCCAGAAGACGTTTGACCGTGGTGACCTCAACAAAGATGGCTTTTTGGAAGGACGCGAGTTGGATGTCGCCTTCCTGCACCCCGACAACTTCGCCGGAGCCGATTTCCGAACGACCGGCGATGCGGCTGCCGAACAGTTCATTCTGGCGGTCCGCGGTGGCGGCCAAGGGGACGTCACGCAGACGCATCTTTTGTGGAAGCACAAAACGAAGAACACCGATCACATCGTCTCGCCGTTCGTTTCCGACGGCCGCATGTTTCTGGTCAAAGAAGGGGGCATCTCCACCGTCTTCAACACCAAACTGGGAGAACCGGTGCGCGGCCCCAAACGAATCGGGAGCGGCGGCGGCTACTTCGCATCCCCCGTGTTCGGCGACGGAAAAATTTATCTCGCGAGCGAGAATGGCAATGTCGTCGTCCTGAAGAACACGGCGGACTACGAGGAACTCGCCGTGAACGATGTCGGCGAAAGCATCATCGCCACGCCCGCCATCGCCGACGGCAGACTCTTCATTCGCACGCGAACCCAACTTCTGTGCATCGCGGCCGAGGCTCCAGCGAAATAGGAACTCGCATCGAACTCCGAGAACCTCGTCGCTAAAGCCTCATCCCGTCGGCGGACTTCCGCTCAGGAACTGCCGGCGTTCACTTCTCCGGAGAAATCCAAATCTCAGTGAGGAGCTGGAACAATTCGGGTTCGGCTTCTTGCAACTCGGCGCGATTGAACGGGAAGAAGTCGTTGACGCCGAAGAACGACTCGGTCATCTCGGCGAAGAACTCCTTGTGGTTGGTCAAGCCGTAATGCTTCACCCGCTTGCCGTCGTAGAGCAGCGCCGCGTCACCGTGGCCGCTGGCCTTGAACTTCTCGTGAGCTGCTTTGATCCGCGGTTCGTCGAAGCTCAACTTTTGATCGTGGAAGGCGTGAGCCAACTCGTGCAGGATCACCCACGGCTGCTCGTTGATGTTGCGCCGCGTCGCCACGTCGGTGGCTCGCGGCAGATGGACGCACTTCGCGAGGTCTGTCGGAAATCCATTTGCCTTCAGCCAACCGGCGTCAGGGTGATACTGCATCGCTCCCAGCTTGCCGCAGTTCAAGTCGAGCACGATCGTGACGTCCTGCAAGTCCTTCACTCGTTCCGCGGGGACGACCGCTTTGATCTCGACCAACTTCGCTTCGAGAAAGCGGAGTGCTCGCGTGCCGAGTTCCGCATCGGGCGCGTCGCCGAGCAAGCGATCATCCACGCGAATCGTCCAGCTTTCGAGTTTTCGTACCGAACGAGTTGTCGGCTGTGGCGGCTCGACCTTGGCTTTGGGTGGCAGCGGATCGGCGGCACCGACCGAAGCGACGAGCAACCACGAAACGACGAGAGCCGAGCCGTACTTCATGAATTGCCAATCGCGATGGAGTTGCGGCGTGCAGCCGTTACTTGACCCGTACCAGTTTTATGATGCGGCCGGAGATGTTCCAATCTTGGACATACAGATTGCCGTCCTTGTCCCAGTACGAGCCGTGGGTGCCGTTGAAGATCCCCTCGATCCACTTGTCTTGCGGGACGTTGTGGTTCACTCGCGTCGCCGGATCCGCGTTGTGGCCGAGCACGGCCATGATCGTGTTGCTCTTGTCGAGGATGACCACTCGACCGTGCAGATCGGGCACCGAGACGAAATCGCCTTGAACGGCGGCCGAAGTCGGCATGCCGAGTCCGGTCACGACCTCGTCGATGTAATTGCCGTCGAGATCGTAGTGCAGCAAGCGGCCTTTCGGTGTGTGGTTGCGATCGCAGATCAGCAGGCGCGGCGGTTCGTAGCGCGTGTCCAACGTCATGCCGTGCGCGGTATTGAATTCCTTGAGGCCGTTGCCTTTGGTCCCGAAGTGCTTCAGGTACTTGCCCGTCTTGTCGAACTTGAAGATGTGGTTGCTCGCGTAACCGTCTGCCAAAATGATGTCGCCGTTCGGAGCGACGGTGATCGCGGTCGGAGCCCACTTGGTCAGCTTCAATCCGGATTCTTCGGGAATGCCCAGCTTCAACACGATGTCCCCGGTCTCGGCGTGGAACTTGATCCCTTCACCGGCAGCGTTACGAGCACCGTAAATGAACTCGTCGTTTCCTTCCGCGCGGATCTCCAAGTCATGGATGTTCGAGTATTTGTCGCCGAGGAACCGCCGAATGACTTTGCCCTCTGGCGAGAAGACAAAGACTCCCAAGCTGGAGCTGGTGTAGACGCTCCCCGCCTTGTCGACCACGACGCCACCGTGAGTCGAACCCAGGACCGACTTCCCGTCCTCCCCGAGTCCCCAACCCGGAACCGTGTCAAAGGTCATGATCCCACTGCCCATCCGCACCGGCTTTACTTTTTCCGCCGCGAACATCGGCAGGGCGAGACCAAACACGACCACGATCGAAAGCCAACAGCTCTTCATCATTTGGATTCCTGGTTGTTTCGGAGTGAGATGAATCACGAGGGGCGGCAGTATCCGGTTCCCACATCCACATTTCAACCAGCGAGTCGGCCGTCGAGCCATTGTCTCAACGCTGATTGCCTTTGCGTGGCAGAGGCGGCAGAGACCGACGGTCTTTGCGGCTGGGGTTTCATTGACACGGTGAGAACGTGTCGTTTGCCGTCGCGTCGTTGGTGTCCAAGGAATGTCGGCGTGCGTCAATTCCTGATGACCCCGCATCACGACTGGCTGACCAGCTCAGGGATCGGTTCCCCTTCGGGCAAGATGGGCATCGGTCGTCCGGAGAGGTCGGGAACGGTGACGTTTTTGGCATCGATACCCAGATGCCGATAAATCGTCGCGATGAAATTCCACGGGCCGAACTTGCGGTCGATGGGGTGCTCGCCGAAGCGGTTGGTGGCTCCGATGACTTGGCCCCCGGGAGTGCCTCCGCCGGCGAACAGGATCGACATGGCTTGCGGCCAGTGATCGCGGCCCGGTTGTTCGACCTTCGTTTGACTGCCGACTTGCCGATTGATGCGCGGAGTTCGACCGAACTCACTGGTGACGATGACCATCACTCGATCGTTGAGGCCACGTTCAAAGATGTCGGAGATCAACGTCGTCACGCAGCGGTCGAAATTGTCCGCTCGCTTTTTCAAGGCGGCGAAGATGTCGCAATTGACGGCGTGATCGTCCCAGTTGTTGCCGGCTCCGCCTGCTTCTGCACCGCACAGAGTGACGGTGACCAAATCGACTCCCGCTTCGACCAGGCGGCGCGCGAGCAAACAATGCTGGCCCCAAGACGTCCGCCCGTAGCGGTCGCGAACGGCGGCCGGTTCCAGTTCAAGATTGAACGCTCGCTGCGCGTCCGGGCGGCACAGGATGTCGAACGCCTGCTGATGAAATTCGTTGAGCAATTCCGGACCGGCGTCGCGCAGCGGACTGCGATCGAGTTGGACGCGTAGCTCGCCGCGTCGCGCGAGTTGGCCGTTCGTGTCGACAACCAGTCCGCCGAGCGTGTTCTGTTTGTTCGGGTCGCCGAAGATCGCTAGCGGCGAATACTTCTCACCGAGGTACGCTGGCCCGATGGCCGACACCGGTCCCGGCTCCAAGCCGTAGGTCGTCATGCCGACGTAGTTCGGAATCGCTCGACCGCGCTGCCAGCGCAGGTAGTTCGCGATCGCCAAGCAGTCGGGGTGCTCCGGTTTGAACTCTTGGTTCAACGTGAAGTGGCCGGAGAACAATCGCTTCGGGCCGTTGGCATGACAGCTCGCTTCGTGGGACAGTGATCGCAGCAGCGAGAACTTGTCCGCGATGGCCGCATGTCGCGGGAGCAATTCGGTGATCAGCATTCCGGGAGCACGAGTTTCAATCGGCTGGAACGGGCCACGAATTTCCGTCGGTGCTTCGGGCTTCGGATCCCAGGTGTCGATGTGGCTGATCCCGCCGTGGCAGTACATCAGGATGATCGCGGTTCGCTCGCGCGGGTTGTTGTCCGCCGCCGCTCGGAGTTGCAGCAGGCCGGGCAGACTCAGTCCTCCGGCACCCGCGAGTCCGAACTTCAGAAATTGGCGACGCTGCATGGTGAGACTTTCGGGATCACACGGTCACGGATTCGTCGCGAACTCGCGGGCTGAATTCGAGTGTGACGGATTCGATGCGCAGGGCTGCTCGGTGAGGCTCGTTTTTCGGCAGCGTGAGTTGGCCGGTCGTCTTTTTCTCGACGGCGATGGCGATTCCCAGGCCGTTGCCGATGGAAAAATTCGCGCCCGGGGTCGTCGAGCCAAGGAAGCGATCCAGCTTGAATATCTCGGTCTTGCCAAACAATGGCCGGAATTCCGTAGAGGCCAATTCACTGACCGTGCGGGAATCCTTGTTGATGTTCTGGAAGCGAAACAGAACGAGCCGGCAAGTCATGTTTGCGAGGAAGTTCTTGTCGAACTCATCGGCCGACGAACCGATGCCGGTGGCTTTGATGGTCAACGAGTAATGACCACCGCGAGCGCTGCGGATCTCTTGCGAGAGCAGTGCTCGCGAACCGGATTCAATCACCGATCCCGCAGCGTCGTCTTCCAAACCGTAGCCCATGCAGACGGCAGCGGTTTCTTTGCGGACGGCGAAGCCAGCGGCGGTCTCTTTGGTCCAGATGGGAAACGCTCGCCAACCTTTGTCTCGCGACGGCGGAGCAGGGGGGACCAGCGGGAGATCGGTCTGGAACGTCGTATCCAATAGCAGACTGGTATCGAACGGTGGCACAAGCGCCGGATCGCCTTCGGATTGGCGCAGCTCAATTTTGGCGGGCGAACTAGCCAGCATGGCTGCGATTGGTTCGCCCTTCGTGACCGGATGCGGTCGGTTCAGGTTGTCGAGAAAGAAGCCATTCGGGTCGATGCCGAGCAGATGAAACATCGTGGCCGTCAGGTCGCCGCCGGTGAACGGAGCCGTCGCCGGATACGCTCCGTTCTTGTCGCTGGCTCCGATGACTTGCCCACCACGGATGCCGGCTCCGGCCATCGCGAAGCTGAAAACGTGCCCCCAGTGGTCGCGACCGCCGTTGCCGTTGATCTTCGGAGTCCGTCCGAATTCGCCGATGACCACGACCAGCGTTTCGTCGAGCAAACCGCGCTCGGTGAGGTCATCCATCAGCGCGGCGAACGTCACGTCGAACTGTGGGCAGAGATTGTCTTGCAGCCGATCAGCGTTGAGCGCGTGCGTGTCCCACAACGGATTGTCGACGGCATTGTCACCGGGATCGCGAGCCCAGTTGACGTGGACCAACCGCACTCCCGCCTCAATCAACCGACGAGCCAGCAGCACCGACTGTCCCCATGTGTACCGGCCATAGCGGTCACGAGTCTTGTCCGATTCTTTGCTGAGATCGAAGGCCGCTCGCGCGCCGCCGTTGGTCACCAACTCGAACGCCTGTTGCGAGAGCCGATCCCACGCCGCGACCGATCCGCCGCGCAGAGTTTCGTCGAAGCGATTTTCCAATTGCTTCAAGACATCGCGGCGGCGATCGACTCGGATCTTGGTGACGTCGCCGATCAGCCGCAGTCCCTCGATCTCGTAATCGGGCAACGCCGGATCGCCGACGAACCGCTCCGGCTCCCACAGCTTGCCGAGGAACCCGGCCGTCTGACCGGCCGGAGTCACGTTGTCGTTGAGCCGCATCATGTCCGGAATCCAGACCGATGTCAGAGCCGGCAACTTCTCGCTGGACTTGAGCATCTTTACGACCGAGCCGAAGTACGGCCAATCGTTCGGCTTGATCTGTCGCGCACTTCCCGGCCCATACGGATAACCGGTGAGCAGCCAGTAGCCGCTCACATCATGATTGTCGTCGCGAGTCGAGAGCGATCGCACGATCGCCAGCTTGTCGGCATAGAAAGACGTTCGCGGAAGAAGTTCGCAAAACTGAATGCCAGGGACGTTGGTTGAGATCGGCTTGAACGAACCACGAATCTCGGCAGGGGCATCTGGTTTTGGATCGAAGGTTTCATGTTGAGGGGGACCACCTTGAAGCCAGAGGAAAATCACGTTCTTCGCTTTGCCGAACGTCGAGCCCAACTCGCCCGCCAACTTCGGTGCCGCGCCGAGTGTGACGGCCGGTGTCTCCGCCGCTCGCAGCAAATGCGGCAGCGAGACTCCCAGCGCGCTCAAACCCCCGACGCGCAGCCACTCGCGCCGAGCAACTCGATCGGTCGAGGGGAGTGATTGGTCAAGGATGGAAAACATGCGTGTCTCTCGTGCGATGATCGAACTCAGCCGAAGCGAATCGGCTCGCCATGATAGATGTGGTGCGGGCGATCGACTTCGTCTTTCCAGGCGGCGGTTTCGGGAATTCCTAAAGCGTGATAGATCGTGGCGGCAAGGTTTTCAGGAAGTTGGGCATCGGAGGCCGGGTAGGCTCCGTTCTTGTCGGAGGCTCCGACCACGACGCCTCCTCGAATGCCGCCGCCGGCGATGAAGACCGATTGAACCGCTCCCCAGTGATCGCGGCCGACCATTTTGCTCGCGCCGCCTCCGGCATTGATTCGCGGAGTGCGACCCATCTCGCCACACATCACGATCAGCGTTTCGTCCAGCAGTCCCAAGGTCTGAAGATCGTCAAGCAAAGCCGAGAGGCCACGGTCGGTCGGGGGCAGCAAGCAATCGCGCAGCAACGGGAAGTTGTTCTCGTGCGTGTCCCAAGATTCGTTGTTGCCGAGGTTCACTTGGATCAGGTTCACTCCCGCTTGTACCAGTTGCCGAGCCATCAGCAGTGACCAGCCGAAGGCGTTGCGTCCGTATCGGTCGAGCGTCTGCGGATCAGCATTGTGAACATCGAATGCGCGCTGCACGCTGGTGTCGGTCAGCAGCGAGATCGCGGCTTGACGATGTCGATCAAACGATTCGACCGATGCGGCCTGCTCCAACTCGTGACGCTGTTGGTCGAGCAATCCGCGCAAGCTGTCGCGATCCGACAGTCGCGAGCGACTCAGCCCTTGAGGCAAGCTGAGGTTCGGGGACTGAAACGTCAGATTCGGATTTCGCTCGCGCCCGCGGACGAAGTGGAATTCGTATTCGGGATACGCTCCGTAGGACTTCGCGTTGTAGGGCGAGGCTTCGATGAACCATGGATCGCGGTGGCTCCCCATCAAGCCGCCGAACTGACCGGGAAGGACTCGACCGGTGTTGTGAATCAGTCGTTCGGGAAGCACGATCGCCGGCGGCAAATTGTTGTTGCGTCGCGGCAGCGCGTTGCCGACCACCGAGGCGATCGACGGCCAATCGGCCGACTGCGGCTTGCTGGCGTTGTAACCGACCGGCATCGGCGTGCGGCCGGTGAGAATCGATGTGTGCCCCTGCGAGTGCTCGTTGTACGGCGTCGTCAGCGAGCGAATCAAACTCCACTTGTCGCTGCGAGCCGCGAGCATCGGCAGGTGTTCGCAGATCTGCGTCCCCGGCGTGCGTGTGGGGATCGGCGAGAATTCGCCACGAATCCCGGCGGGAGCGTCTGGCTTCGGATCGAAGCTGTCGTGCTGAGTCAGTCCGCCGGAGAGAAACACAAAGATGACCGACTTCGCATGGCCGCCGGTCGGAGTCGTCAAACTCCCGTCGGCGGCTTGCAATGCCGAGACATGATTCATCCCCAGCCCAAGCAGGCCGATGCTCCCCGCTTGAATCGCTGTCCGCCGTGAAATGCTTTCGTGAGCGATGCTGCTTTGCATGTCATATTCCCTAGAGCAACTCCCGAATCGGCTGTCCCTCTGAGAGCATCATCGGGCGGCCGTCGTTGGTGTGGTAGATAATACCGTGTGGATCGTAGCCTAACGCGGTGAAGACAGTTGCATGGACGTCGGCGGGAGTGATTGGACGGGACTTCGGCACGGCACCGATCTTGTCGGATTCACCGATGACTTGTCCGCCGCGAATGCCTCCGCCGGCGAGGATCATCGAATAGCATTGCGGCCAATGGTCTCGGCCAGCGGCGGCGTTGATGATTGGTGTGCGGCCAAAATCTCCCATCCAGATCACCAGCGTTGAATCGAGCAGGCCGCGTTCGGAAAGATCGTCGAGCAGCGTCGCGAAGGCTCGTTCCATTGGCGGCACGAGCGTCTTTTCCATGCGACCGAAGTTATCGGCGTGCGTGTCCCAGATGATGCTCTGACCGTTGACCGTCGTGACGAAGCGAACGCCCGACTCGATTAAGCGACGCGCCAACAGATGCGATTGGCCCCAAGTGTGCCGACCGTATCGCTCGCGGACTTCGGTCGGTTCTCGCGTGAGATCAAACGCCTCGCGCACTGCAGCGGAACCGACCAGCGACAGAGCTTTCGATTGGTTGATGTCGAGGTCTTGCGAACCGCTTGCCGTGATCGGCAGGCATCGTTGCTGAATCTGATCCAGCAATATTCGACGGTCGTCCTGGCGTTGCGAAGTGATCCCCTCCACCGCGCCGAGATTCGGCACGCTGAAGTTGGCGGCATTGGGATCAGCGTTGAGTACGAACGGATCGTGGCTCGCTCCCAAGCAACCGCCGAGTTGTCCCGGCGTGAGATATACCGTGCTGTCGCAGTGCGGCGCGGGAGTGATCACATACGGCGGCAACGCGCCGCTGTAACCGTCTCGCCGAGCCAGCCAGCCGGTCAGCGTACCGAAGCTGGGGATGTCGTTGCGACTAGGATTGATCAGCGTGCTGTCCATCGGATACGGCCGGCCGACGATTGACCAATGCATGCCGGAGTTGTGTGAGCCGTGCGAGTGATGCACGCTGCGCACAATCGAGAACCGGTGAGCATGCTTCGCCAGTCGCGGCAGCAGTTCCGAAATCTCAATGCCGGGAGCACTCGTGGCGATCGGCTTGTACGGCCCGCGCACAGTATCGGTGGCGCGAGGTTTCAAATCCCACAGGTCGATGTGGCTGGGTGCTCCGCAATTGAAAATCAGGATCACCGATTTGGCTTTGCCAGCCGTCTCCGCAGCAACATTCCGACCCAGCGAGTTCGCCAAGAACAGACCAAGACCGCTCAGTCCACTGCGGGACAGGAACTCGCGACGTCCTCGTGAGGTCAGAGGTGCCGGAAACATGCGGGGATCTCGGTGAGCAAGTGACCGAAAGTAGCGAGTTGTAACGCGGGGCGAAGCAGGGCGGGTCATTCAATCATCGGCCAAACCCGATGCGTCGGGTGACATTGGACTACCAGAATCACGCCGAGTCAACGTGGCACAAGGGACTCCTGACAACAAGGGTTGGCGATTACGCGACGTGCCGTAGCGCGTCGATCGGGTTCATCGCGGCGGCTCGGCGAGCGGGGTACAGGCCGAAGATGACTCCGACCGCGACCGAGATGCCGAATGCCACCGGAATCGACCAAGTCAGCACGATCGGTTCGACGGTTCGCACGGTTTCGGGGAGCGACCGCATCACGTCCGGGAAGAGTTGTGTGACGCACCAGCGCAGGCTATCGACGAATGGCTGGCAGGCGAAACCTCCCGCGATGCCGGTGGCTCCGCCGCAGACCGACAGCAGGATCGTCTCGATGATGAATTGCCGAGTGATGTCGCGGCGGCGTGCCCCGAGCGCTCGGCGAATGCCGATCTCGCGGGTCCGTTCGGTGACCGTGGCCAGCATGATGTTCATGATTCCGATGCCGCCGACGACCAGCGAAATGGCTGCGATCAGCCCCATCATCGCCATGAACATCAGCCGCGTGTTGCGAGCTTGCTCCAGCAACTCCATCGGCACGGTGATTTGATAGTCCTCGTAGGCGTGCGTCCGTTCCAATGCGGCACGCACGGCTTCGCCGGTAGCGACGGCGGCGTTCTGGTCCTTCAGCTTCAGTGTGATCTGAGACAAGGCTCGCCCGCCGTTGTTGCCGGTCATGGCGTAATCGGGATAGCGCACGAAGAACGACTCCAGCGGCATGTAGAGGTTGTCCGAGAAGTCTTGGCTTTTGACCTTGCCCTTCACGTTGTCGATCTCGGAGCGCGGCGCGACGATACCGACCACGCGATAGAAGTCTGCCACGACTCGGACGGATTTTCCGAGCGGATCTTCGTGCTTGAAGAGCTGGTCGGCGACTTCTTGAGCCAGCACGCAGACTTTGGCTTTCGTGGCGTTGTCGATGTCCGTGAGGAATCGGCCGCGAACAACTCGCAGTTGGAACAGGTTGCGATACTCGGGCGTGCAGGCGTTGATCTCGCCGCGCGACAAGCGGCCGAGATGGCGAAACTCGACTCCGTTTCGGCGTGCGAATGAGACGACCGCTTCGACCGACGGAATCGCCGCCAGCACATGGTTGTCTTCTTCGGTCAATCCGTAGGTGTAGACACGACCTTTCGTCTGTTCGTTCGGCGGACGAGTCGTGGTGACAAGGATGTTCTTCGCTCCGAGTTCCGCGATCTGCTGCTGCGCTTTAGCGGCAATGCCTTCGCCGATGGCCAGCAACCAGATGACGCTGGCCACGCCAATGAAGATGCCCAGCACGGTCAACAGCGAACGGAGCGGGTGCAGTAACAGGCTCTTGATGCCGACGCGGATGTCGCGCAGACGGAAGAGGAGCGTGCGGAAGAGCGATCGTCGTTTGCTGGTGACTCGCTGCGGAGGTGGCGTCGCCGAGAGTTCCGGCGTCGGAATGGCGGGCTCTTTGACTCGCGTGTCGGACTCGATCACGCCGTCGCGAAGACGAATGACTCGGCGGGCACGGCGGGCCACGTCGTTCTCGTGAGTGACCATCACGATCGTGGTGCCCGACTCGTTCAGCTTGTCGAACAGATCGAGGATTTCACCCGTCGTCACCGAGTCGAGGTTGCCGGTGGCTTCGTCCGCCAGAACGAATCGCGGTTGATTCACCAAACTGCGCGCGATGCCCGCTCGCTGTTGCTGCCCACCGGAAAGTTGCGGAGGCCGATGGCCGAGCCGATCCGTAAGCCCCACCGTCTGGGCTAACTCGCGGCAGAGGTCGCGGTCTTCGGCCGTGACTTGGCCACGGTAGGCCAACGGGGCTTCAATGTTCTCCAGCACCGACAGTTGCTGAATCAGGTTGTAGGCCTGAAAGACGAAGCCGATTCGTTGCGCTCGGATTGCGGAGAGTTCGTCGTCACTCAGGTGAGCGACGTTTTGATCGCCAATCAGGTAGTCGCCGCCCGTCGGCTGATCGAGACATCCGAGCAAATTCAGCAGCGTGCTTTTGCCCGAGCCGGATGGCCCCATGATCGCCACATAGTCCCCTTCGGGAACATCGAAGGTGATCCCGCGCAGCACTCGGACCGTCTCGCCACCGAGGAAATAGTCTTTGCAAAGCTGATTCAGCCGCAGTGTGGAGGACGGCGCCGATTGCGGCGTCGTTTTCGCAGAGCTTGCGGGCCTCGTCAGCGTGGCACTCATGGGGGCGGGTGTCCTTAAGAAGCATTCGGAGGATGGGCACTGTTGCCGGTCCCACTGCCAACTCCATGCGACGCAGACGGACGGCCAAGAGTGCCCGTCCTACGACTTCTTGGCAGCGTTGCCGATCACCGGCTTCACATTCGCGGTGTCTGTCTTCGCGGCGTCTGGCTTTGTCGCGACGGGCTCCACCGGCGGAGGGACCGTCAGTTTCAATTCCGGCAGGTTGAGCCGGTCTTTGATCTCCGAGTGATTGAGGATCACCTTCTGCCCGACTTCGAGACCTTCGCGGATGGTGATGATCGCGTCGTTGGCACTGCCGACTTTGATCTCGCGAGTTTCAAACGTGCCGTCCTCGTGCGGGATCGCGACGAAGAATTTGTCACCGCGAGCAATCGCCGCGTCGATCGGGATTTGAAGCTGCGAATC
>QWQF01000257.1 GCA_003669125.1 Planctomycetota bacterium | reverse complement strand
TGGGAGCCGTTCCGGAGGACTTCGGCCCGGCGGCGTTGAAGTTGGTCGAAGCGGGCTTCGACGTGATCGACATCAACTTCGGCTGCCCGGTGAAAAAAGTGTTGGGGCGTTGCCGAGGCGGGTTCTTGCTCAGCCAGCCGGAGACTGCGCTGGAAATCGTCAGCCGTGTGCGAGACGCCGTGCCGCCGCACGTTCCCGTGACCGTCAAGATGCGGCGAGCGCTCGACGATCAGGCCGAGAGTCGCGACAAGTTCTTTGAGATTTTCGACGGTGCCTACGAGCGCGGCGCGGCGGCGATCACCGTCCACGGCCGGACGGTCGAGCAGCGGTACAACGGGCCGAGCAATTGGGACATCCTCCGTGAAATCAAACAGCATGCCGGCGACCGAGTGGTGCTCGGTAGCGGCGACTTGTTCACGGCTCAGGCGTGTCTCGACATGATTCAGCAGACCGGTGTGGACGGCGTGACGGCTGCTCGCGGCGCGATCGGCAATCCGTGGATTTTTCGCGAAGCCCGCGCACTCGCGGCTGGCTTGCCGCTGCCCGATCCGCCGTCGCTGCACGAACAGCGCGACGCTCTGCGAGAACACTTCCGGCTCGCGATGGAAGTCTACGACGAGAAGCGAACCGCGATCATGCTCCGCAAGTTCGGCATCAAGTACTCGGAGCTGCATCCGCGGTTCGAGGAACTGCGTGAGGCGTTCATCGTCGTCAGCAGTTTGGCTGAATGGGACGCGGTGCTCGATGAGTGGTACCACGAGGACTTGCCCGGCCGCCGCCGCGTGATCAACGAGGACTCGCCGATCTTTTCGGAAACCTGCGAAGTGGCTTGAGCTGCGAAGCTCGGGCTACATCAACTCGCGCAGCGGCTGTCCGCCGTTGGCCAGGACGAAAATCGGGCGACCGCGGTTGTCGAGGTATTGCACGTCGAGCGGCACGCCGAAGTGGTGGAAGATCGTCGCGGCGAGATCGCCCGGCGTGACGGGACGTTCGCGGATGATGCCGCCGTCGGGTTCACTCGCGCCGATGACCTGACCGTGACGATAGCCGCCGCCAGCAAGACACATCGACATGATGTTCGGCCAGTGATTGCGGCCGTCGCTGCTGTCCTGAGTTCCCATCTGTGGCGTGCGGCCAAATTCCCCCATCGCGATCACCAGTGTGTTGTCGAGCAACCCACGCTCGGACAAGTCGCCGACCAGCGTCGTGATGAGATGATCAAACAACGGCAGCAGCGGGCCGAGTCCGTTCTTGATTCCGCCGTAGGGAGGGATATTGTCGCCGTGCGTGTCCCACGTTCCCGACGCGGTGTGGTAGCTCAGGTCGATCGTTACGAACGCAACGCCCGACTCCACCAGTCGCCGCGCGATCAGCGCTTGCTGGCACCACAGATGACTGCCGAACTTCACGCGGGTCTCCGCCGGTTCGCGGGTGATGTCGAACGCCGCTTGAGCGCGCCGGCCGAGCACCATGTCAACCGCCTGCTGCTGGTACGCATCCATCGCGGCCAGCGAACCACCCTGATCGATGTCTCGTCGCAGCCGATCGAACGAGCCGACCAACGATCGCCGATCGGACAGTCGATCCAGCGAGAGACCAGTTGGCAATTGGAACGCTCCCGCTTGCGACATCGTCCCGGTGTCTTTGCCGACCAAATCGTAGACCGGCAACCGCGTCGCCTGGCTGGCGAGGAACGGGTCGTACTGCTTGCCGAGATATCCCGCGAATGCCAGATGCGACCGCGATCGCATGAACGCGACGTACGGCGGCATCGAGGGATGATTGGAACCGTGATGCTTCGCCACGACCGACGCGAGGGCGGGATACTTCTCCGCCTCCTTGTTGACGCGCGGTTCGTTGGCGAGGTTCGCCGTCTGCATGACCATGTTCGGCTCGTGGTTCGAGTGCTTGCAATCGACCGACCGAATGATCGTGAACTGGTCGAGCATCGCCGCCTGCTTCGGCAGGTGCTCGCAGATGATCGTGCCGGGGAGCTTCGTCTGCGTGACTCCGAACGGCCCGCGATTCATGTACGGCCGATCGGGCTTCGGATCCCAAGTGTCGATGTGGCTCGGCCCGCCGGCCATCCACAGCAGGATCACGCTCTTGCCGGTCTTCGCTCCGCCGCCGGCTTGAGCTTTCAACAAACTTGGCAAGCTCAACCCCGCGACTCCGGCCAGTCCCGCCTTCAACATGCCACGACGGTCGGTCAGCGTGAGGCCTTCGCGAGTTCGCCCCTGAAAATTCGCAAACGCATGTTGCGAGTGCAGCGATCCGTGGCGGTGATTTCCGAGCATCGTGGTTCCTCGGCGGCAGTCTTCAAACGACAAATCAACGGTGGCTGATTCTAAATCGGATTGGCTCGACGTCCACCATGACCTTCGCAGGAAAATCGTCCGTTCGCAAAAACTTCCAGCGCGATCGCCATGAGGCGAGAGCTGCTCTTTGCGCGGTTCGCCAAGCCGTGATACGGTGTGACTCAAGGATTTCGATTCGGCGAAAGGAGTCGCCTCACATGTCTCGATCATTGACCGTTGAGCAACCGCGACGATTGGCAATTCCGCGCAGCCGGCGACTCGTGATTGACCTGTTGCGGCTGAATCGGCAGGTGCCGACGACTCCTCACGACCGGCGAATTGATTTGAGTGTCGTCGCCGCTGCGCGAGAAAGATCGGCTCAGCGGACCTCTTGGTCGATCTTGTTCATCAAAGCGTTCGCGATTGTGGCGGCGAAGTATCCGCCGTTGCGGCAGACCTACATGCCGTGGCCGTGGGCGCATCTGTATCAGCATCCGCACAGCTCGGCGACGATCGTCACGCATCGCGAAGTGGACGGTGAGCCGTGGCTGTTTTGGTCGCGGTTCCCTCGCTCGGACGAGCTTCCGCTGGATCGCTTGCAGACGCATCTCGACCGCTGTCAAACCGAGCCGGTGCAAGAAATGTTCAAGCAGCAATGGTGGCTCAGTGCATTCCCCTCGTGGATTCGGCGGATCGTGTGGTGGTGGACGCTCAACGTTTCCGGTGTGACGCGGGTGAGGCGTTGCGGCACGTTTTTTCTGACAACGATCGGATCGCGCGGGGCAGAGATTTCGCATCCGCCTGGTTTCTTGACCAGCGGCCTGACGTTTGGACCGTTCGATGAGCGCGGCCGCTCACGAGTCACGCTGGCGTACGATCACCGGTTGCTCGACGGCCGCATGGTGGCCGACATTCTGGCCGATCTGGAACAGACGTTGAACGGCGTCATCGCTGAAGAGTTGGTGGAAATGTCGGCTGCGACGAATTCGCCGTGTGTCGCCGCGTGAATGGCGAAATGAAACTCACACGCGGGTTGTCGCTCGCACTGAGTCGCGAAGGTTTCCACCGCAGCGGGCCACGAACTCGGCGAATGGTTCCAACGTCGCGTTCAGGCCGACTTCTTGGCAGCGAGCGAAAAGCTGCTCGCTGACTCGCGCGAAATCGAGCGACAGCGGCATCGCCAATTCCAACTCCAGCGAGAACGATTTGTCGCGCTCGCAACGCTCGGCGTACAGATTGCGAATGTCGACTCTCAACTCCGCGAGCTTTCCGGAAAGCATCCGCAGCATTCCCGGATTGTCCGAACCTCGCACCGTCAGCACATATTTGTTGGAAGGCGGTGTGAGGATTCCCGACTCGGCCGCTGGCTCGCTCAGCCGAACCTCGACGCCGTAGGGGCGACAGAGATCGCGAATGTGATCGGAGACGACGTCTTGGGTGCGGTCATCGGGAAAATCAGCCGCCAACAAGATCGAGCAAAACGGCTGCATCACCGAGATGTTGGCTTCCCACAAATTGCCTCGCAGTTCGTCGAGGGCCGTCGTGACGGCCGCCAAGACTCCGACCCGGTTTGCCCCCGTCAGCGAGATGATGTAGCGTCTGGCCATGCTCGAACTTTCCTCGCGGTGAGGCCGTTTTTTTTGAAAGACATCCCATGACGTCGATGGCACGCCTAGTTTCGCTGGCGATCTTAACGGGTCTGATCGTCTTTTTGGGAATCACCTTCTACCAGATTGTGACCCCGTTTCTGTTGCCGCTGTTTCTAGCCGCCATCACGGCGGTCTGGTGCCAGCCGCTGCACGGCTACTTCCAACGCAAGTTTCGCGACCGAGTTCGCGTCGCGGCGGCGGCGACGATGACTTCCGTCTGCCTGCTGCTGTTTGTGCCGCTGACGTTGGCGATCGTCACGGCCGCGTGGCAATTGAAGGACTTGGCCGTCAAAGGGACGGAGAAAGTTTCAGCGACCGTCGAGAAACTGCAACGCGCCGACCAGCCCTCCAACGACGAACTCAAAGCACAGATCCGCAAGCTCGCCACGAAGACTTTGGACTACGTCCAACCGTTGCCCGGCGAATCCGCAAGCCCTTCCGAACGTGAAGCGGCCGAAGCGGAACGTCAGCGGCTGCTTGCGGAATTCGAGCAAGGTCTGACCGACGCCGTGCAAGACGCAGGGCCGCCGCTGCAAGAACTGGCGATGAAAAGTTTGGGCGTTGCCGCCAGTGGGGGTTGGGGACTGACGACGAAAACCTTCGGTTTGCTCGGCGCGGCCGTCGGCATGATGATCGGGCTGACGATGTTTCTGATCGCATTTTACTACTTCCTGTGCGACGGCTCGTCGCTGCTGGACGCGACACAGAAACTCATCCCGGTCCAGATCGACTACCAGCGGCAGCTCATTCACGAGTTCAATCGGGTGATGCAGTCGGTCGTTTCGGCAACGATGCTCTCGTCGATTGCTCAAGGAGCGGCGACGGCCGTGGTCCTGTTCTTTCTGGGGTTCCACAATTTCTTTTTGCTGTTCGTCGCAGCCACGTTCGCGTCATTGATTCCGATCGCCGGGACGTGGATGGTCTGGGGGCCATGCGCGATCTGGCTGTGGGCCGATGGTTTTCATGGGCAGGCGATCTTCCTGGCCATCTTCGGGATCGCCGTCATCGGCACGATGGACAATGTCATCAAAGCCTACGTCCTGCAAAGCGAAACCAGCCTGCACCCGCTGCTGGCCTTCGTCAGCGTGTTCGGAGGCATGCAGGTGATGGGCTTGTGGGGCATCTTCGTGGGACCGGTCGTGGCCTGCTGCCTGCACGCACTCGTGAAACTCTTCAACACGGAACTGAGCGAGTTCTCCAAAGAACGCTTCGCCAAAACGCCATCTGCGACAGAAGCTTCACCGAACATCAGCAACCAACCAGCGGCAGTTCCGAAGGTTGAGCCACCGACAACCGTCCCGCCCACTGCAACTCCGGCAAACGGCTGATATCCTGCCTTCCCTTCACAACCTTCGTTTCCTTCCGTTCCAAAACAGGAGATGGAACCGCAGGAAACGAAGGGCACGAAGAAATGAGTCTGGAATTTCCACCATCACGGTTTTCGGAGAATCAACCATGAGACGCCTGCTGATGATTTGGGGCCTGTGTTTGACGGCAATTTGCGTGAGTCATGTGACGGCCGTCGCCGACCAGCGAAACGGACGGCTCGACATTTATTTCATCGACGTCGAAGGGGGAGCCGCGACGCTGGTGATCACCCCCGCTGGCGAGTCGCTGCTGATCGACTCCGGATACCCCGACTACGGTGGCCGCGATCGCGACAGGATTTTGAAGGTGCTGCGTGACGTCGCCAAGCAGGATCATCTCGATCACGCGGCCGTGTCGCATTGGCATCTGGATCACTACGGCAATCACGCCGCGCTCGCGTCGCAAATCAAAATCAACAACTTTTGGGATCGCGGTATCCCGGAGACTCTGGCCGAGGACAAGAACTTCGAGAAGAAGATGGTCGATTACCGAGCCGCCTCGCAAAACAAATCGAAGGCGGTCAAAGCCGGCGACATGCTGCCGCTGAAATCCGACAAGACTCCGCTGTCGATCAAGATCGTCACCGCCAGCCGCGAAGTCATCCCGAACGTCGGCGAGCCGAATCCGTTCGCCAAGGACTTCAAGCCGCCGGAAGACGACCCGTCCGACAACGCCGCGAGCGTCAGCTTCCTGACCAAGTTCGGCAAGTTTTCATTCCTGTGCTGCGGCGACCTCACCCACAAGATCGAGACGAAGCTGATGACCCCGAACAATCCGCTCGGCAAAGTTGAGCTGTTCATGGTCACGCATCATGGCCTGGGTGTGAGCAACCATCCGGCGCTCGTGTTGGCGATTGACCCGCGCGTCTGCGTGATGTGCAACGGTCCCACCAAAGGCTGCGAACCGAGCACGAATGCGACGCTCCGCCAAATCAAATCGTTGCAAGCGATCTATCAACTGCATCGCAACGTGAAGCTCAAAGCCGACGAACAAACGCCCGCCGAGTTCATCGCCAACAACGTCGATGACACGGCCTCATGCCAAGCCGTGTTCGTGAAAGCCTCGGTTGCTCCCGGAGGCGAAAGCTACACCGTCCAAATCGGCCTCGAAGGTAAGCCCCGCACGTTTCAAACGCGCTGATAACCAGTGTCTCCGGCCGAACAACAACCTATTTGGGAGAACCGATTCTCTGATGAATGCTCTTGCCGAACTCCGCTCTCGATTTGCCCAAGCCCTCTCCGAACTGACTCCCGATCCCGCAACGTTTGCGGCGATGGTCAAGCCGACTCAGGATGCGAACTTCGGCGACTTCCAAGCCAACTGCGCGATGCCGTTGGCCAAGCAACGCGGCACGAATCCACGAACATTGGCGGCCGAGATTGTCGGCAAGCTCGACATCGCCGATCTGTGTCAGCCGCCGGAAGTTGCCGGGCCGGGCTTCATCAACATCCGGCTGAAAGACGACTGGCTGACTGAGCAGACCAACCGCAACGTCACCGATTTGCGGCTCGGCATTGAGCCGGTCGCGAAACCCAAACGGATCGTCATTGATTACTCGGCTCCGAATGTCGCCAAGCCGATGCACGTCGGGCATCTGCGGAGCACGGTGCTCGGCAACGCGCTGTATCGGGTCGCCAAGTTTCTGGGGCATCACGTCCTGGGCGACAACCACATCGGCGACTGGGGAACGCAGTTCGGGATGATCTTGTTCGGCTACAAGAATTTCCTGGATCGCGCAGCCTTCGAAGCGGCACCTGTGACGGAGTTGGCTCGTCAGTATCGGCTTGTCAGTCAGCTCTCTGGCTACCACGACGCGAAGGCCGAGCAACCGAAGGCCGAGAATCGGCTCGCTCAACTTCAATGCGACTTAAACTCCGCCGAAGCCAACAAGCCGGCCAACGACAAGTCCGCCGAGAAGGCCCTCAAGAAACTGCGCACCGACGCAAACGACGTGCGCGAAAAACTCGTGTCCCTCAAAAAGCAGATCGAAGCAATCGAGTCGTCGCCGCCACTGAACGCTCTGGCCGATACACATCCGCAGATCGCGGAACTCGCACGGCTCGAAACGGCGAAGCTGCACGCGGGAGACGACGAGAACACGCAGCTCTGGAATCAGTTCGTGCCACAGTGCCTCGCGGCGATTCAGGGGATTTACGACCGACTCGACATTCGCTTTGACATGACCTGCGGCGAGAGTTTTTACAATCCGATGCTGGCCGATGTCGTCGCTGAGTTTCAGGCGAAAAGCCTGGCGACCGAGAGCGACGGAGCGATCTGCGTTTTCATTCCCGGCAACGCGGCACCGTTCCTCATTCGCAAGCGGGACGGAGCCTTCACCTACGCGACGAGCGATCTCGCCACGATTCGGTATCGTGTCAACGACTTGCAGACCGACACGATGCTGTACGTCGTCGACACGCGGCAGAGCGAGCATTTTCGACTACTGTTCGAGACCGCGAAGTTGTGGGGCTACGGTGATCGCGAATTGGTTCACGTCAACTTCGGCACGATCCTGGGCAAGGACAACAAGCCGTACAAGACTCGGTCGGGAGACACGATCGGCTTGGAAAGTCTGCTCGATGCGGCGGTCGCAAAGGCTCGGCAAACCGTTAACGAAAACGACGGCGGTAAACCCGAAGGCCGCGAATTGAGCGATGACGCGCGGACAACTGTCGCCGAGACGGTCGGCATCGGAGCGATCAAATACGCCGACCTGCGGCACAATCGCGAGAGCGACTACGTCTACGATGAAGACAAGATGCTCGCAACCAACGGCGACACGGCGACCTACATGCAGTACGCGTACGCTCGCGTGGCCGGCATCTTTCGCCGGGGCGGGATCAACCGCGAAACCTTGCGCAGCGGCGGTAGCCGCGTCGTCTTCACGCATCCGTCGGAGCGGGCGTTGTCACTGCAACTGCTGCGATTCAGCGAAGCCCTCGACGCTGTTCTTGCTGAGAACCGGCCGAACATTTTGACCGACTATTTGTTCGCGACGGCCAACAGTTTCAGCACGTTTTACCAAGAGTGTTCGGTGCTGAAGGAGCCGGAAGCAGCGATCCGTACCAGTCGATTGCTGTTGTGCGACCTGACTGCTCGCGTCATCGCGACGGGCCTCGATCTGCTGGGCATCAAGACGTGCGAGCAGATGTGACTCGTCTACTTTTTCGCTCCACGCGGCGGCACGGCTTTCAGAACTCCGCTGGCTCGCGCGAGGTCTGGCTGCAAGCTGCCGAGCGTGGCGGCGAAGGCGATCTGTAACTGCGGTTCGGTTTCTTGCCGAGCGGCTTTGCGGAACTCGTCGGTTTGCAGTTCGGTCAGCAGCACACCGTGTCGCAGCAGGTGCGCGGCCAGTTGAGCGAGCGCGCGTTGGCGGATGGGAACAGGACGCGCCGCCGAGGTGCCGATCTCAAAGAGCTTCGCCTGAGCGGACGGAGTGGCGATCCCTCCGAGCGTGTACGCGGCGGAGTCGCCGAGTTCTTCATCGTTCGTGACGGTCAGCAGCGCGTTTTCGGCGGGCTTGAGATCGAACAGGCTGGCTTGTTTGCGGTCGGCCAGTTGCGTCAGCCAATCCAGAGCGGCCTTGCGTGTGGCGACTCGTTGCGGTTGTGTGATCGCGTCGGCGTTCGCCGTTCGCAGAAAGGCGGCAACTTGCTTGGCCATGACGGTCGAGTCGCTGATGCTGAGCACAAAGCGAACGCGCGGATACGACTCGGCCAGCCGTTCGATCCGTGTCCGCAACTTGTCGTCGCCGTAAATCACAATCGGAATGTATGCGGTGCGCGCGTCGGAGCGCAGGTTGGCGATGGTCTGCGACAATTCCCAGCGAGCGACGTTGGCTTCGATCAGCAGCAGCGCGACGTCGCCCCGTTCGGCGGCGATTTTGAAACCGTCTTGTCCCGTCTGAGCGATCTCTGGCTCGAAGCCCATCTCGATGAGGGCCGACGACATCGAGGTCGCGCGCTGCTCGTTGGCGTCGATCGCGACGCCGTGAGCTTTGCCCGTGTCGTTCAACGCACGGGCGAGAACTTCGATGACCCGTGACACGCCGCGGAATGGAGTGGTGGGATCCCACGTCAGGATGGTCGAGGCCGCCGCGAATTGGACTCGCGAGTCCGGATAATTGAGTGCGGCCACGACGGGAGCCGGCCGCCCCTCGGTCGCCTTGAGCAGTCGGACTGAGCCGGTTTGAGCGAGCGCGTGCAACGCCGACGCGGCGACGAGCGGCTCGCCGAGACTCATGGCCTCGACCAATGCGGCCTGCATGACTTCGGGACCGAGCTGCAAACCGACGTGAAACGCTGAGCCGGGCTGTGTCGAAATGTCGGCACCTCGTTCGGACTCGCGCAGCTCGCTGGCCATCAGCGCCGTCCAGTACAGAGCGTGCAGTTCGGTACGATTCGGCGCGAGTTCAAAGGCCTGCCGTGCCTGTCGCAGAGCCATTCGGATCGACGCCACGTCCACCGTCACCGGCGTCATGGCGATCGTGCCGGCGGCGGCGTCCCAATTCCAAAGTTCGACTTGTCCGTCGTCGTTGAGCGTCCAGACTTCGTCACCCCGCAAATTCCGGCGAGCGGATTTCGCCAACTCGGTAGCGGCTCCGAATTGCGAAACGTCCGGGACTCGTTTGACGTCTCCAAAAACCAAACGTGCGAGTGCCTGCCGCGCAGCGAGCTGCACGGCGGGGGGCTGCGACTCCTCGAACGCCGGGTGCCACAACGCAGTTTTGGCTTGCGGGTCACCCAGCCAGCCGAGGGCTTCAATCACGGTTGCTCGCAAATCGGAATCCGGGCCTTCGACCGCGCCCAGCAGACTGGGAACGACTTCACGATTCAATCGAGTCAACGTGTACAGCAGCAGGTTTCGCTGCGCTTGATCACGCGAGATGCTCAGTGCGGCGACCAGTCGAGCGGCTCCGTAGCTGCCGGCGTTTCGCAGTTGCAGGATCGCAACCTCACGTTCGGCCGCGGTCTTGCTGAGTTGGCCGATCAGCTTGTCGACCCGCACGGGATCGGTCGCCCCTTTTCGAAACGCGGCGTTGACTCGTTCGAGCAGCGTGATGGATTCCGGCTGCAAGCGTTTGTCGTTCGACAGTCGCAGAAACAAAGCAGGACCGTGCTTGTCACGCAGCTTGAGGATCGTCTCGTCATCCGGGTTCGCTTCCAGCAGTTTCTCCAAATACAAACGCGCGAGTCCGGGGCGAGCCAAGTCGGTCATCAGCACGACCGCGTCCATCAAGGTCTGTGGCGTGCGTGGCTCGGTGAGCAGCGGATTGTCTTCGAGCAGAGTTGCGGAGTTCTTCTGGACTGCGGCGGGAGCCTCGCCGGCCGCCTCTTGCGCCGGCGCGGATGAATTCGAAGCGAGGAGCACTGTGAATGCCATCGCCGGCACGATCCAACCAATCCCACGAATCATCATGACCGAATCTCCCGCGAGAAGAAACCAGGGCCAGCAGACCAACCCGAAGCGTCAGCGAGGGCGAACGCTTCAAGAGATTTCCATCGTCGCCAACTGGAGCAACCGCTCTCGCTGACGCTTCGGGTTCGTGATGCGCCGACGTCTCACCTCTTTACTTCGGATGCCGACCGGCAGGAGTTGCTCCGAACCGCAGAACTTCCGAACGCACGGTTGTTGCGTGTTGCAGTCCCACTGAGATGCCGCATGCGGCACGCCAGTGGGAAACTTCACGGGTCATGCAGAACGATCTCTGAAGTCGCACGAGAACGATCGTCGCGGTTCGCGCGGTGGATTCTGGCTCGTGAGGACTTGAGCACAACACGCGGCAACCACCGATTTTTCGCGGGAACGACGCTTCTGCCGAACTCACTGGAATAACCCGCTGCGGTTCGAAAACTCTGTGAGCAGGATTCGAAAATTATCTTGCAATCCCCCTCGACGCCGGGAAGAGTCTGCATGCTCATGGTCCGTAATCGTGTCGTCTCCCGACTTATCAAGGATGTCGGATGAGGTGACCACGCGACGCATAGTTGCGACGGACAACTGTTGAAACAAACTCTCGTGTTTCCGAAAGTCTCGCGAGGACTCTCGGGCCGGTATTCTTCAAGGGGAAGCCTGATGTTGTTCACGAAATGGCTAAGTGACGTCACCAATCGGGTGCTTCGGAAACGAACGTCCCGATTCGCTCACAAGACACGCAAGGTCGCGAGACCGGCCGTCTCGCGGTCGTCCGAAGTTTTGGAAAGCCGCGTCGTACCGACCATCAATGTGACTTTGGCAGCGGGCGTGCTGACCATCGACGGCGATGCGAGTGCGAACGATCTCACGATCACGGCCTCCGGCGGCCAATACTCGCTGAACTCCACGTCGGACACGTTCACGATTGTCTCGGACGACACCGGAACCTTCGCCGGCGATAGTACGAACAACGTGACCATCGGAGCGGCATCGGGGGACATCACGTCACTGGTGCTGAACATGGACGATGGCGACGACACGGTGATCCTGGCGTCCACCGAGGATGAGATTTCGATTGACGGTGGCAGTGGCACCGCGGACCAAATCACCGGTCCAGACGCGGCGACCACTTGGTCGACGACGGTAATCTCCGTGAGCGGGAGTGACGTGACGTTCGGCAACATCGAAGTTCTGCAAGGCGGTAGCGACGTCGACACGTTCGATATCGGCGCGGCGGCCACGCTCGACATTCGTGGAGGAGCCGGCAGCGACGTGTTCAACATCAACGACGCGCTGACCGGCTTGGTGGATGGCGAAGGGGACAGCGACACGCTGCAAGGGGTGTTGATCAACAATGTCACTTTGACGAACATCGGTTCGACCGATGGCTTTGCCGGCGCCGAAAACGATGTGACCGCCGGCTTTGACAACATCGACGCGATCACGGGCAATGGCGGCACGCTGAAAGGCCTCGGCGATACGAGCACTTGGGATTTGGTCGGCGGCTCATCCCTGCCAACGTACACATCTGGTGGCAACTCGCTGACCTTCGACGGATTCACAACCTTGCAAGGTGGCCTGGATGTGGACACCTTCAACATCAACACCTCGGTCAGCTTCAACTTGAAGGGTGGCGATGGAGCCGATGAGTTCAACCTCGACGACGCCCTGACCGGTTCGCTGAACGGCGAAGCTGATACCGACGTCCTGCAAGGCAGCGCGGTCGATAACGTCACTCTGACCAGCTCCGGCGTGAATGGATTCTCGGGCACCGAGAACAGCCTCTCCGGAGGATTCTCCGGGATCGACTCCCTGGTCGGCAGCGGCGGAACGCTGACCGGCATCGGCGTGAACAGCACTTGGACGCTGGATGGTGCTGCTCCGACTTACACGGCCGGTGCGGTGACGCTCGACATTGTCGGGTTCACGACCCTGCAAGGTGGCTCGGCCATCGACATCTTCAATGTCACCGGCGACAGCGCGTTCGATCTGAACGGCGGCTTGGGAAATGACAAGATCAACATCAGCGGCGCGACGCTCACCGGCACCGTGAACGGCGGCGGTGGAAACGACACGCTGGACGGCCGGAATTCCACTGGGCCGCTGGATCTTCACGGTGGCGACGGCAACGACGTCGTGATCGGTGGTGATTCCAATGACAACCTCGATGGCGGACTCGGCAACGACGGCCTGTTCGGCCAAGCGGGTGACGACATTCTGACCGGCGGAATTGGCAATGACACGCTGAACGGCGGTGCCGACAACGATCGCGTGGTCGAGGCCATCAACGGCAACGCCACGGTCACCAACATCAGAATCACCGGCGGCAACGGCACTGACACGCTCACGCAAGTCGAAGAGCTGGAGCTGACCGGCAACACCGGCAACAACCTGCTGGATGCGTCGGCCTACACGGTAGGTTCAGCGACGCTGAATGGCAGTGCCGGCAACGACACCCTGTCCGGTGGTGCCAACGTCCAAATGAATGGTGGCGATGACACTGACATCGTAAAGACTACTGGCTCGGGAACAATCACTGTGTCTGATGGTGATTATCCTGAAACCGAAGGGGTCTCGATCACGGGATCGTCAGGCGACGACGTGATCGACGCCAGCGGCTTTAGCGGCTCGGTCTCGATCTCCGGTGGAGCAGGCAACGACACGATCACCGGTGCGGCGGGAGCCAGCTTGCTCAACGGCAACGCGGGCAACGACGTGATCACCGGCCAAAACGGGAACGACTCGCTGCTGGGTGGAGCCGGGAACGACTCGCTGGATGGCGGCGACGGCGATGACCGCGTCAACGGCAACGACGGCGATGACTACATCAACGGCGGACTGGGCAACGACACGATCACCGGCGACGTCGGCAAGGACAACATCAACGGCGGTGACGACGATGACAAGATCGATGCCGGAGCAGGGAACGACACCGTCTTCGGTGACGGCGGCTCTGACAACATCGCCGGTGGTGCCGGACTCGACAGCATCGAAGGTGGTGACGGCGACGACATCCTCAACGGCAATGCCGACAACGACCGCATCGAGGGTGGCGAAGGCAATGACCAAGTGCTAGGTGGTGCCGGAAGCGACGTGCTGTTGGGAGACGACGGAGACGATCGCCTCAATAGCCAAAGTGGCAATGACACCATGATCGGTGGCAATGGTGACGACACGTTCGTTGGCGGAGCTGGCAACGAGTTGATGTTCGGTGGCGATGGCAACGACTCGATGAACGGCGGAGCCGGCAACGACACGATCATCGGCGACGACGGCGACGACACGATTCTGGGCGGAGCCGGTAACGACCTGTGCCTGGGTGGTCTCGGCGGCGATGACTACATCAACGGTCAAGCCGGCAAAGACACCGTCAGTGGCGGTGGCGACCAAGACGTGATTGCCGATCCGTCGAGTGAGCGAGTCAACAACGCCGCACACGACGACTTCTACTCGCAGTTTGATTCCACAGTGTTCCTGGACTAGTCGCGTAGTTCCGGGACCATGAGCGACGCCGCCACGCGAATTCTCGCGCGGCGGCGTTTTTGTTTTCCGAGGTCTTGCGATGCCCTCGTCCGAAGATGCTCGAATTCGCTTCGCCACGCCGGCCGATGTGCCGAATATCCTCGGCTTGATCCGCGAACTGGCCGAGTATGAACGTCTGCTCGATCAAGTGGTCGCCGACGAAGCCGCTCTGCAACGAGCCTTATTTGGCGAACGGCCGTTCGTCGAGGCATTGGTCTCGATCGTCGGCGACGAGACCGTCGGCTTCGCACTTTTCTTCCACAACTTCTCGACCTTCCTGGGGAAGCCGGGGATGTACCTGGAAGACCTCTACGTGCGTCCCGCGTTCCGAGGTCAAGGTCTCGGCAAAGCACTGCTGACGGAGGTGGGGCGGATCGCGGTCAATCGGAATTGCGGCCGCATGGAATGGTCGGTGCTCGACTGGAACGAGCCGTCGATCCGCTTCTACGAGAGCTTGGGAGCCAAGCCGCTGTCCGACTGGACGACCTACCGACTGACCGGCGATGCACTTCAAAGTCTGGGCCGAAGCGAGCCGTAACTTTCCCAGCTTCGCGCGCCGAACCTTTGCTCTTGTCACTGTTTGGCGACAGGCCATACAACCTGACACTCGCGAAATTGAGCCGGGAAACCGTGTTTTGTCGGTGGTCTGGCCTCGTTTTCGTGAGGGTTGAGCGCGGTCTGGCTGGAGGCCAAATCCCGCTTGTCACTCGGTTGATTGCCCAGCCCCTCGTGAGTCACCTCATGTCGACGACCGAATCAGACAGTGTTAAACAAGTCCGCGAAAAGATCATCCAGCTCGCCAAGGAGATCGAAGAGCACTCGCGGTCCAACATGCCGCCGGATGCGTTCTTCAGCGAGTTCCTGCGTCGAGTCGTCGGCGCGGTCGGTGCTCGCGCCGGAGCCGTTTGGCTCCGTAACGGCAGCGCCAAACTCAACCTCTTCACCGACGTGAACCTCAAAACGACCGGCTTCTTCGAGAAAGCCGATGCTCCGGTGCTCAACCAAAAGCTGCTGGACGAAGTCATGTCCAACGGCCAAGCCTGCACACACAGCCCCAACGACGGCAGCGGTGTGCAAGTGCCGACCAACGACTTGATCGTGCTCGCCTCGTTGCAGCAGCAGAAACAGTGCGTGGGCGTCGTCGAGATTTTCCAGCGCGTCGATACACCGCAACAGGCTCGTCCCGGCTTCCTGCAATTCGTCGAGCAGATGTGTGGCTATGCCTGCCGCTACCTCGACCGGCAAGCCAGCCCGAAGCCGACCCAAGAGTCCAAGGCGAAGCTCTCTGACCAATTTGAACAATTCCTGCTGCAACTGCACCGCAGCCTGGACGTCGGCGAAGTCGCCGCGACCGCCGCCAACGATGGTCGGCTGTTGCTCGGTTGCGACCGACTGAGCGTCGCCGTGCAGTACGGCAACAAGACCGTCATCAAGGCGATCAGCGGCCAGGACTCGGTGCATCAGCGAGCCAACCTCGTCAAACGCATGTGTGCAATTGCCAACAAGGTCATCCGGATGCGCGAACCGCTGACGTACACCGGCAAGATCGACCATCTGCCACCGCAAATCACGACTCCGCTGGCCGACTACATCCAGGAGAGCGGCTCTCGCATGGTCATCGTCTGGCCGCTGTTCGAGAGCGACGCCGTCATCAAGACCGATGAAAAGGGCGTCAAGCGAATCGACAAACAGAAGAAGCCGATCGGCGGCTTGATCATTGAACAGATCTCCGAAAGCCAACCGCGTCCCGGCATGCAGGAGAAAGTGGAATCGCTGTCCGATCACATCTCCGAAGCGATGCACAACAGCCTGTTGCACAACCGGCTGTTTCTGTTGCCGCTGTGGAAAATGCTCGGCGAGACGTTCCGCTTCCTGGAAGGTCGCGGCAAATTGAAGGCACTGGCCACCACCGCCGCGGTGGCTGCGGCCATCGCCGCGTTGTGCTTCGTGCCCTGGGAATACCGCGTCGAAGGAGATGGCCGGCTGATGCCGGTCGAACAGAAAGACATCTTCGCACCGTGGGATGGCGAGGTCGTCGAAATCGCCATCAAGGGTGGCGAGAAGGTCGAAGAAGGGACGGTCCTGTTGCGTCTGCACAACCTCGAGTTGCAGCAACAGCGACTCGGAGCCCAAAACACTCTGAACGAAAAACACGCGACGTTGAACAGCTTGCAAGGCGAACTCGAAGAAGCCAAGAAGCAGGGCAGTAAAATTGATGAACTGCGACTGGAAGGAAAGATCGACGCGACGAAGATCGAAATCCAAGGTGCCCAGAAACAACTGAAGATTCTGGAACGGCGGGTTCAGAACCTCACTGTCGTTGCTCCGCGAGCCGGCACGATTGCGACCTTCGAAGTCGAACGCCAACTGTTGCACCGTCCTGTCAAACGTGGCGAACTCTTGCTGGAAATCAAAGACGAAACCGGTCCGTGGTGGCTGCAACTGGAAGTCCAAGAGCATCGCATGGGCCACTTGCTCAAGGCCGTCGAAGCTCAGAAGGGGACACCGCTCGACGTCGAATTCATGCTCGCCACAACTCCGGAAGATCGCTTCGACGGCAAACTGCGTTTGGTTGAAACTCGATCCAATCCATCGACCGGAAAAGACAAGGCAATCGTCAACGTCCGAGTCGATATCGACAAAGAACGTCTGCCGATGCGTCGTATCGGGGCCGAGGTCCGAGCCAAGATCAACTGCGGCCAACGCAGTCTCGGCTACGTCCTCTTCGGCGACGTCGTCGAGTTCGTCCAGAAATACTTCTGGCTGTAAAACGTGACCGAGTCACTGCGTGGCTCAATCCGAGTCGCGGAGCAACTCGCCGACGTTGATCGCCTCGCGAATTGCCCGCAAATCCTCGTCCGTCCCCAGCAGCACGGGATGATGCAGCACCAGGATCGCCTCGTCCGCGCGGGTCGCGTGCGGCAAGCCATTCACGGCCCGAAATCGTCCACGAGCGTGCGTGCGATGCAACGCTCGAAAGCCCAGATCGAACGCGACACCCGCAGCCCGCATCGCGCAGGCGAAGTCGTCTCGCGAGCAGCCAAACGAAGCGGCCTCAAACCAGAAGCCAAGCTTGAAGTAGCCCGGCTGGGAATCATCTGGCTGTGCTCGGCGTGACTTTCCTGACCCCGCTGCCTCGACGAAACACCGCAACCCGGTGACGTCGCTCAACAAGCCCAACAACCGCGACACGTTTTCGGCTCGCAACTGATTGCGTTCGGCCAGCCGATCCAACTGCGGCACAAGCACCGCCGCCTGCAATTCGGAGAGCGGATACGCGTCGTTGCCTCGTTGCGTCTGCACTCGAATTCGTTGAACGATCTCCGCATCGCGAGTGACGAGCGCTCCGCCGCGTCCTGCCGTCAGCAGCTTGCTGCCACCAAAACTAAGCACTCCGACATCTCCCCAAGTGCCGGCAATGCGGCCATGCACAATCGCGCCCGGCATCTGGCAGGCGTCTTCGAGCACGGCGATCTGATGTTGATCCGCGAACGCTCGCACCGCTGGCATCGCAACCACTCCGCCATGCAGGTGCGAGGCGATGATCGCTTTCGTGTGCAGTGACCGCGCAGCCTCGAGCTGATTGGTATCGAGTTGTCCGCTCACTGGATCGACATCCACCAGCACCGGCTTCGCGCCGACGGCCAACACGTTTTTGAAGTTCCCCTCGAAATCGTAGGCCGACAGGATGACTTCGTCGCCGGGACCGATCCGAAGTCCTCGCAAAGCCAACTCAACCGCCGCCGTTCCGCTGCACGTCAACACGATGTGCTCGCAGCCGTGCATCGCCGCGAGTCGTGCGGACAACTCGCGACAGTTCGGACCGTGATACTTTCCCCACGATCCATCGGCAAACGCCCGCCGCAACGCCGCCTCGACCGCTTCGTCCGGAAGTGGCCACGCGGGTGGCTGCGGGTTGTCAGGAAGATCGCTCATCACGACTCGCGGTGTTGTGGGCGGGGACGGGTGCGATACGATGCCCGCCTGCCCGTTGATCCGCAAGCGACACCAGTTGCCAGACACCTCGCAAAGACACGAACAATGACGCACACGATTCGCTACATCATGGTCGGCGGTTTTTTGGGAGCCGGAAAAACCACGACGCTTGGTCGACTGGCCAAGCACTATCAGGATCGCGGGCTGCGAGTCGGCATCGTGACCAACGATCAAGCGACCGATCTGGTCGATACCAACACGCTGCGATCGCAGGGATTTCACGTCAGCGAAGTCGCCGGCGCGTGTTTTTGCTGTCGCTTCAACGATCTGATGAGCACGATCGACTCGCTGGGAGCGCAGCAACTTCCCGACGTGATTCTGGCCGAGCCGGTCGGCAGTTGCACCGACCTCGTCGCGACGGTGCTGCAACCGATCAAGCAGTTGTACGACGCCAAGTTTTCGCTCGCGCCGTATCCAGTCATCCTCAAGCCCAGCCACGGCCGCAAAGTGCTGCGCGGCGACAAAGGGAGCGGCTTCTCGCCCAAGGCCGAGTACATTCTCCGCAAGCAACTCGAAGAAGCCGACGCGATCCTCATCAACCGCATCGACGAATTGACGCCGACGGATTTGAAAGAATTGATTGACCTCCTCGAGGAACAATTCCCCGGCACGCCGGTGTTGCGAGTCTCTGCCCGCAGCGGTGCTGGCTTCGATTCATTGACGGAGCTGCTCGACCAGCAAGGCGACTTCGGCCGCAAGGTGCTCGACATCGACTACGACATCTACGCCGAAGGCGAAGCGGAACTCGGCTGGCTCAACAGCAGCATGAGCGTCACGGCATCGCAACCATTCGCGCTCGACGAACTGCTGCTCGAAATCGTGGAACGACTGAGTGACCGATTGAAGGCCGCCGGTTTCGAGGCCGCGCACCTCAAGACGATCGGCCTGTGGGAAGGCTTTTTCGGCGTCGCGAATCTCATCAGCAGCGACACCGCACCGGAGCTGTCGCTGCCGTCGAACTGCCAAGTCAAAGAGGTGGACGTGATCATCAACGCCCGCGTCGCCTGCGACCCTCAAGAGCTGCAAGCGCTCGTCACGGTCGTCGTGGCCGAAGCCTGCCAAGCTCGCACCGCCACGGTCGAACTCCATCAAACGCAAAGCTTCCGCCCCGGTCGGCCACAACCGACACATCGCTTCTCGCTGGCATCAACGTAGTGGCTTCGCGCTCGCGAGAGCGAGACGGCGACGTTCACGCATCGACCGACACGATCGGCAGCACGTAGCCTTGCGCGTTGAACTGCGCGATGACCGACTCTTTGTCGGTGTTCAGTCCGAGAACCGACCGAAATTCTTCGTTCGTGTGCAGGCTGCGGTACACGACCAAGTGCAGCTTGCCGACTCGCAGCCGATGGCCAGCCGCTTCCCAGGGAGCCAGCTTGCGGGCTTCTTCCGTAACGATCAGCGTGCGCCACTCGGCGTCGAAGGATGCTCGTTCCGGCGACCAGTCGAGCACGATCGGCGCGTACAACGCTTCGCTCGACGACGCTTGCGCCAAACGCAACTCGCCCAGCGAGGCATCAAACTCGCCAACCGTGCTGTGCAGCCGGTCGTCCGGCAGGGCGAGCGGAAAACAGCGTACCTTGACATCGGACGCCACCAGCCGAGCCTCGCGGGTCGCCTTGTCGGATTTCGCTCGCACGCCGCGTCGCAGAGGCAGCGTCGATTCGAGATCGATCCGCCGCCGGCCCACCTTTGAGACCGAATCGGCCAGCACCAGGAAATGATCCTTGCGGGACAGCATCACTTGCCGACACAGCATTGGCCCGCCAGGAAGTTCGAGCAGCAACTCGATGTAGTCCATGTCGGTGTCGCTGCTCCAGCAACTGCATTTCCAACTGTCGGTCCAGGTCAGCCGCTGGCCATCGAGCCGCACGCTCAATCCCCATTCGCCGTCGATCACCGGCACGCCCAGCAAACTGAGCTGCAAATTCACGCTCGGCCCATCGTGTCGCACCAGTGCCGTGTTCGCGGTCGCATGCCACCAATTCCGCAGGCACGCCCAGCTCGCCCAGTCGGATTGAGTGGCCGGCAAGTCGGTGTCCGTGACGATCAGCCGCCCTTCAGGGGTTTCCGAAAATGTTTCGCTGCGGAATTTCTCCTTCGAACCGCCGTCCGCGATGTGCAGGCGGAATCGCAAGGACTCCGCCGCCAGCGACAATTTATCCAACCCGACCAACTCCGCCCCGCGAAGCAGCATCGGAATCAGCGGCCCGACTTCTGATTTCTTGGCCGCGCGAGACAACGCATCATTCGAGTCGCCATTCGCACTGCCGAGCATCCGGCCTTCGCGATCCAACAACGCGACCGACTTCGTGACGACATCCTCGAAGCGGAGTTGAGCCTCCCCTTCCAGCAACGGCTCACCCACAATCGTGCCCACTTCGACCGAGCGTGTCAGCGACGCGAGCCAGCGCGGCAAGACCGTGAGCAGGCTCGCCACCGGAGTTCCATCGCCGTCGGTCAGTTCGATCAATTCGTTGCGCAGCGATTGTTGTCCGAGCTGTTTGAACTCGGTCACGCCACCCAGGTCACCGAACAACTGACTCAGCAACCACGGCAACTCACCCGTGACGAGCAGTCTTCGATCGGGCGACAATTCGCACGTCAGTGGCTTCGCCAGATACGCCGCCAACTCCAACGCACGAGTCAACACGAGCCGCCACAATGGCCACGCGGTCGCCGCATCGACTCGCGGACCACTCCACAACCAGTCCGCCAGCGCGAGCAATTCCAGTTCGGCACGCTCGTCCTTCCAGGCGTCCTTCACCGGGAACTGCTGAGAGGCCCACCGGCTCAGACGCGGCCAATCCTGTTTTTCGATCAACGACCAGACCGGCTTTGCGGGATGCTGACGCGCGTCGCCCCATGGCCACAGTCCGCCGCGATTCGCAACACGCGTCCGCTGTTGTCGGCGATCAACACGCTCGGCGATGCGTTTGGACCAGGCCCGCCAAAACTTGTCGATGCGACCGGACTCCGCGCAATGTCGCAGTTCGTCGCGAGCGGACGGTAACCAAGCCAAGCCCGCCAAGACTTCTTCATCCGACTTACCCGAAAGATCGACTTCACGGCCAAAGGCCACGGAAAAATCACTCATCGCAAACGTCTCTCACCGGCCAATCAAAAAGAAGTGCCTCACGGCGGGCGGAGAGTCTAGCGGGACGTGGCCGCAGACCGAATGGAACGCACACCTTGAATTCCGCGTGCAACACCAGCACGACGCGCCAGCAAGTGGCTTTTCTCGGGCAATCACTCGCTGGCGCGTCGTGCTGATTTTTCAGGGCGTTCGCGTCGTGCGTTCGCGATAGCGGCGGCTAGCTTCCGAGAGAACATGCCGCTCACGGTCGGAGAGGCTCGTCTCGCCATGCTCGTGAATCTTGCGGAGGATGTCATCGACTTTGGCGTCGAGATCGTTTTCGCCCGGCGATTCCACGGCGTCAGATTTGGGCGAGTACAGTCGCACCGCTTTTCGCCGCTCGCGGTCGCGCCACCACGTCGGGACACGGCGGAAACTCAGCCAGTTGGAAAGCCGCCACTCAAAAATGTGGTAGGCGAAGCCGAACAGCAACCCGCCCAGATGGGCCGCATGAGCGACGCCGTCGCTGACGTGATCACCCCGCAACGCCGCCCAGATCGGCAGCGTGTCGATCACGACATACGCCGCCACCAGCCACCGAATTTCAACCGGCAACAACCCGAACAGCAACACTTGCTGACGCGGATACCACATGGCGAACAAGGCCATCACCGCCATCGTCGCGCCCGATGCACCTGTGACCAACGAGCGATCTCGCAACAGTCCGGCGTGCAAGCCGAGGTAACTCAGTCCCGCGACAACAGCGGCCAGCAGATAAAAGGCAACGAACTCGCGATTCCCCAAACGCTCCTGCAACGTGCGACCAAAGAACCACAGGCAGATCATGTTGAACAGCAGATGCAACACGTTCTTGGTGTCGTGACAGAAGGCGTAAGTCAGCAACCGCCACACTTGCCACTTCGGAACGTCGTCGCCGGTCGTCAGCGCCAGCCAGTTCGTGACGCGAGCGTCGATTAACTGGCCAACAAACACGCCGATGCAGAGCACAATCAACCAGCGGATTGCGGAATGATCGCCGCGATCCGGTTGCCATTCGGGGTCTCGATAGTAGTCGCGATCTTCGAAACCCATGTCACGCACCGTGAGGAATCCGCCGAGCGAAGCCGAGATGACTGCCGCTCTAGTTCTGGCTGTTGGCCTTTTGGCTGGTCGCCGCTTTCGGGACGTCGCTCGAACCTTCCTCGGCCAACTGAGTGTTCTCTTGATTCAGCCGTTCGATCTCGTCACGCGTCCGTTTGATGTGTCGCCGCAGAGCGTCCACGTCTGCCTGCACTTTGTTGCGGTCGTCTTCCAAGTCGGCCACGGTTTTGTGATATCCCTGAAGCAGATATATGTCGAGGCTCTGATTGGCCTGATCCGGGTCGCCCTTGAGCTCCCTCATGCGCAGATCCAGATGCAATTCTGCTTTCGTTTTCGAGTTCTGCTGCATCTGCAGGTGCAGCTGTTGCTCGGCCAGCACCTCATCCTTTTTGAGCATGATCACCTCGAAGTCCGTGAACTGAGTCTTGTGCTGACGAGGAATGCTCAAACGGATGCGCCAGTTGGGACCGTACCGCCACGCCTTGTCCCATTGCTCCACGTCTTCCGGACGCAGCCGCCAACCGGACGTCAACGCGGCCTGAGTCTCTTGAGTCGCGCCGACCTTGAACGGTCCCACAAAGCTCGTGCCCACTCCGTCAGGGGACGGCTGGAAGACATAGACCACGGAGTTCAGTTGCAAACTATTGGCCGTCCCCAACACGACGTTGATGACTCCTAGCTGCCCTCCCTTGGTGACTTGCTGGGCAACAACGACTCCCGGTCGCCCCCCACCCACGCCGACTTGAAGCAAGGGACTCTGAGGCAGTCCCCAGCCATGACTCGCCTCCTGCAAATCGCTGCGAGCGGTATCGACCAACTTCTGGGCCTCGACCGCCTTCTTCCGCAGGTCGAGCACCTTGGTCTTGCTGTCGGCGGTCTTCTGCTGCCAACCGGAACGGGTCACCGTCAGCCGGGAAGCCAGCATCATCCCACCGGCCGCCAGCATGATGACCGGAATGACCAACCAAATTCCAAACTTCTTCATGGCGCACGTTCCTTCTGGAGCAACCGTCTCGGCACGAACGATTCGCGAAACTCACGATCCTCGTTCCCACTGAAATTTCCGGCCGCGATCAAGACGGTCTCCGACACGTCGCCCGAGATGATACGGCAGCTTTTTTGAAGGGGTCAAGAACGAGATTTCGGCTTCCGGACGCGGGATTTTCGCACGGCCGCCCATTCGTACCCATCGGATCGGCCGACCGATAGAATCCCGCACCTTTATCGTCAGTCTTCATCGACACTTGGCCCGAGTGAATTCCATGCCCAAGCCTAAAGTTGCCCGAGCGGACGTGAAATCCGGTGTTTGCCTCTGCGACCACTGCACCGCGAAGTGCTGTCGATACTTCGCTCTGCCGATCGAAACGCCGAAAGTCCAAAAGGACTTCGACTTTTTCCGCTGGTACTTGATCCACGGCCGAGTCTCCATCTTCGTCGATGGCGAGACTTGGTATTTGATGGTCCACAAAGTCTGCGACCATTTGCAGCCAGACAACCGGTGCGGCATCTACCAGGACCGACCGCAAATCTGCCGCGAATACACCACCGACAACTGCGAGTACGACGGCGACGGACAATACGACATGCTCTTCGAGTGCCCCGAACAGATCGTCGAGTTCGCCGAAGCGTTCCTCCCACAAGTTCCGCGAGCCAAAATCACCGGCGGTACGAAAAAACTCAGCCTGCCGATCTTGAACATTGTCTCGTAGAACGGGCCGCTCGCCTGTTTTTCTTCCTCCACGAATTGGCCCCTCGGATTTGCACGCGAGCCGCGTGTGCCACGAATTATGTCTCGCCCGATCATCAAGCCGACGACTCTCAAAGGTTTCCGCGACTACTTGCCGAACGCGATGATCGCTCGCGAAAAGTTGATCGACACTGCACGGCAGGTCTATCGCAGCTACGGCTTCTCGCCGATCGACACGCCCGCGCTGGAGCACGCGGAGATTCTGCTCGGAAAAGGTGGAGACGAGTCCGACAAGCAGTTGTTTCGCTTCCGCGACAACGGCGACCGCGATGTCGCGCTGCGATTCGATTTGACCGTCCCGCTGGCTCGCTTCGCCGCTCAGCATATTCACGAGATCGGCACACCGTTCAAGCGGTACCACATCGGCACTGTCTGGCGCGGCGAGAACACTCAGAAGGGACGCTATCGCGAATTCATGCAGTGCGACTTCGACACGATCGGGACGACATCCAACGCCTCCGACATCGAAACGCTGCTCGTGATTCACGATCTCTTCGAGCGACTCGGCTTCTCGAAGTTCACGATTCGAGTCAACAACCGACTGGTACTCAACGGCCTGTTGCAGAAGCTGGGACTGGCCGACAAATCTGCCGGCGTACTGCGGTGCATCGACAAGCTGCCGAAGGCTGGCCGAGAAAAAGTCATCGCCGAAATGACTGAACGAGTGGGCGCGACTGCTGAGCAAGCCGCCGACGTCATCGCGTTCGCCGAACTCAAAGGCGAGCCATTCGCGATACTGACAACTCTCGAATCGCAACTCGCCGGCAACGACGCGGGATTATTGGGCGTCGCTCGGTTGCGAGAACTCTTCACGACGATCGGCCGAGTCGGCGTGCCGGTTGAACGAGTCGAACTCGATCTCGCGATCGCGCGCGGGCTCGACTACTACACCGGCACGATCTACGAGACGTCCCTCGGCGACCTGCCCGGCATCGGCAGCGTCTGTTCGGGAGGCCGCTACGACAATCTCGCCGAACTCTTCACGACGCAAAAGTTGCCGGGAGTCGGCGCGAGCCTCGGACTCGACCGGTTGCTCGCCGCGATGGAAGAGCTGGGAATGGTCGCCGCCGCTTCGACGCCGGCCAAAGTGCTGATCGCGTTCTTCGACGCGAATCATCTCGGCGACTATCACCACCTCGCTCGCGAACTGCGAGCCGCAGGACTCCCCGCCGAGGTCTACCCCGAAGCGGTCTCGCTGGGCGACCAGTTGAAATACGCCGCTCGCAAAGGCTTTCCCGCAGCCGTCATCGCGGGCGACCGCGAATTCGCCGCCGGACAGTGGCAGATCAAAAACCTGCTGACTCGCGAGCAAGTCACTGTCGCATCAGCCGAGTTGATCGAGCATCTCCGACGCACCGTCGGTTGATGGCGAAGCGAGCGATTTCGCGACCATGACGCCCAACGGCATCAACCATTCGGAGGAAGCCGACTCGCCAGCAGATCCAGTCGCGAGGCGATTTGCTTCAAACGATCGAGCACTCGCGGCGGATTCGAATAACTCAGTCGATGCACGAACAAGCGCTCGAGCCACGTCAACCCGCTCAGCAGCACCGTGCTTTGGTCGATGACGCGAGCCAACGACACCTCGCGATCGGACAGCGGCCGCACGCTGCGATAGGCCGAGATCGCGACTTCCCAGCGTTCGTCATCGTCCCCCAGCAAGCTGCCGAGCAGTCTCGCCAAATCGGTCGCCGGCGTTTCTGAGCGTGCTGCACTCGGATCGATCAATCCCGTGACTTGGTCTCCCTCGAAAAGCACATGATCGTGCCAGACATCGCGCAGGCATGGATGCAATCGGAACCGCAGATTGCGATACGACGACAAGTCCTCGGCGACACGCGCGGCGGACGAACTGAAGAGATCGAGAATCCTCCGCGCGAGATCGACCAACTCGTCGAACTCGGTCCCCCACGGCGGCAGGTGCGTCCTTTGTTCCAGCAGTTGCCGCAACTTGTCGACATCTTGTTTTTGAAATCGCTCGACGCGATCCAATCGATCGGCGACCGTCGGTGAATTCGCCGCCGCGAAACTCTTGAACCAAGTCGCCTCAGATTCTCGCGGCTCAAATCGCGAGGCCGCTTCGTGCCACTGAGCCAGCACCGTCATCGCATTTCGCAGTCGCGCGTCGTTCGGATTGGAGTTGAAATCCGCGACGCCGGGCAACCACGGTTCGATCTGCCAGAACTGGCCCGCCGACGCAAAGATCGTCGTGCCGAATTTGCTGCGCAGCGGAACCGACACTGGCATGACACCGCACTTGTGAATGTGTTCCAGCAGGCGATGCAGTCCCAGCAATCTCTCGCGCGGCAAACTGTCGGGCGGCCAGCCGCGCAGACAATATTCCATCTTCGGAGCTTGCGGCGTCTCTTGCACAACGACTCGCAGCACGACCGCTCCACTAAAACCATCACTGTCTCGGTCGAGCGTCCGAATGCGAGCCGGCTTCGCTCCGCAAAATGACTCGACGACCTGGAGAAGATTGTGAAACTTCACAAACTGCGGGAGTGACATGAAGTTTGCCGAAGTTTGACTTTTCCACCGCGAGCGGTAGAAGATGCGTCCGCTGCCTGCGTTGGAGTCGGGCCATTCAACCATCGAACCTTAGCGAGGAATGCCATGACAGTGAATCTTGGTCTGCGACGGATTGCCAGCCTTTCAGCGTTCCTGATTGCGATGAGCATCGCCTCGGCCAGCCAAGCCGGCATCATCCCTTGGGCCTACGACGTCGTCTTCGGCCCGGTTCGGTATCCGGCCTATGGATACGGTTACTCGCCGTATGCCGTCTCGTACTCGCGACCGATCAACGTCAACTCTGCTCCGATGCACGCACCGACGTCTTACGGATACTCCTCCGGATGCTCGTCCTGTTCGACGAGCAACTATGCTCCGGTGAGCTACGCCCAACCAAGCAACGGCTGCGGTTGTGCACCGGTCGCCGTTGCTCCGTCGTGTGGCACAGTGTCGTATGCTCAGGCTGGCGGGTGCCTCAGTGGATGTTCGCCGTCGATTCCCGCTCCAACGACGACTGCACCAGCAACCAACGGCAAGTCCGCTTGGAAGAAACCCGCCGAGCCAGCCAAAGATCCAGCTCCGACACCGCGAACTTTCCAAGACGCGGATCGCGGAGCATCTCCCGCCGGAGCAACCAGCATCGATGGACTCGACACCGGCACTCGCTCGCGAGGTACGCGAGCCGCCGAGGGCACGGGCACCGAAGTCGAAGTGAATCGCCCGGCGACGACGAACGAGGAATCGACCATCTTGAAGAAGAAGGCTCCGACCAAGTCCGCCATCGACGAATTTGAGTCGCAACCAGAACCGGCTCCCGCCAAGCCAGGAGAAAAGAAGTTCGAGGAGCCTCTCGAAAACAACAAGTCATCCACGGAGGCGACCGACGGCAACAAGGAGACTCTGATCCGCCGACGACAGACAACTTTGAGTCTCGATGCCAAAATTACTTGGCACGCCGAACCGCAACGGACGCGAGTTCCGTTCCACGCCAAACTCGCGAAGGCCAGCGTGACTCGCCGAGTCCCCATCGACTCTGACTGGACACCGGTTGTCGCCAAGTCGATCGGAACTCAGTTGGTCCGCAAGTAATCGCAGCGGCCAGCTGCGCCGACGAATTTCCGAAAAGACCCCGACCTGAACGGCCGGGGTCTTTTCGTTTTCAATGGTTCAATTCCACCGCCGCTCGATCCAATTGAGCAGCTCACAAGCGACCGCTTCCTTCGAGCCGTTCCAGCTTTCAATCGGCTGACCGCTGTCATCGATCAGTTCCACCGAGTTCGTCGCCGACCCGATCGCACTGGGGTCATTGAGCACGACGACGTCGCAATTCTTGGCTCGCAGTTTTTGCAGCGCGTTCTCACGCGAGTTCGCGGCTTCGAGCGCGAAGCCCACGATCCAGCGGCCGTCCTTTTTTTGTCCCAGGCCCGCAAGAACATCATCGGTTTCAATCAATTCAATGGTGAGCGGTTCGCCCGTCTTCGACATCTTGCCGGTGACTCGCTGAGAGGGCTTGTAGTCACACACTGCCGCCGCCGCGATGACGCCGTCGCACGTCGCGAATGTTTGCTCGCAGGCCAGTCGCATCTCTTCAGTCGTCTGCACAAACCGCACGTCGCAACCTTTCGGTGGAGCTAACTCCACCGGCCCCGACACCAAGACCACTTGATGCCCGCGAGCCACCGCCTCGGCTGCGAGTGCGTAACCCATGCGACCGCTGCTGGCGTTCGAGAGATATCGCACGTCGTCCAAGTATTCGCGGGTCGGTCCGGCGGTGATCAGAATTCGCATGAGTCGATTGCCCAGGTTGTTCGTATCCACACACCAACCCGAAGCGTCAGCGAGGGCGTTGTCGCGGTTCGCCCTCACTGACGCTTCCGAGTTAGTTTTCAAAGCGGAATCGGACGACACCGTACACGAGAAACTTCGGGACGACAAACTGCACGTTCTCTCGTGTGACTTCAAATTCCACGGGGATCGGCTCAGCGTTTTCCGGCGTGAGGAATTCCGCAGAACGGACGGCGGTGCCTCTCGGCACACTCAGACTGGCGCGGATGGCTTCGACGGGGATCGGCTTCTCGTCTTGAATGCCTCGGCCGGCGCTGTGCTTCTCGGCCGGTTCGATGCGGTTGTAGTTCACCAGATGCAGCGCGAATTCGTTGCGCTGCGGATGTTTCGACAGCGACGCACGCACGGTTTTCGGCATGTTGGTGAAGTTGTAACTTCCGATTCGTGGAGGCAGTGGAGTCTCAGCCTCGACGCTGATGATTTGGCGATAGTGGCCGGTGATCTCCGGAGTGACGGCATCATCAGGGCGAATGTCGAACAAGACGTGTTCGTCGAGCATTCGTCCGCCGATTTCTCGAAAGCGGGCAAGCGACCGGACATCACCGTTGTGAATGGCTCGACGAGGAAACAGCAGCAGAGTCTCGTGATGCGGCTGATGCCAACGAAACAGGTCGTCGTGACGCTTGAGGAACTGGTAGTAGCGCACGATCTCGGCGCGAGCCTCTGGGTCTTTGAAGCGGGTATAAAAACCCATCGGTGCTCCGCAATTGGCGGCTAACTCCGAGATCGCGACGCGAGTGCGAGTGCTCTCGTACTTGCCTAGCGTGAACGGCTTGTTGCCGAACGAACCGCGAATGTACCGCGCCTGCAATGTCCCCTCGCCGAGCATTCCGTCGGCCAAATCCGTGAAGTGCGCCGCTCCGCCGGTGCTGTACCAGAGATAGTTTTCGTCGCGGCCCCAGGACTCGGAAGGGAGCAGGCAACGCTCGTCGCCGCTGAGTTGGTTGAAGTTACCGAGGTGATTCCACTGCGCGACCAGCAGATCCGGCTTCAGCGAGCGGCCGTACTTCACGAACACATCGTCGAACGCGGCCTTGTTGGCGACCTGCGAAAATCGCAGCATCTCACGTCGCAACGGCGTCGATTCCTCCGGCTTGTGCCAACTGACGATTTCCGTAAAGCGGTGCGACTTCAAATCCGCAATCTGAAACTTCTCGTTGAGCTGCTCGGCGGTAAATCGCTCGGCCAGATACGCCTTGAATGAGGCTATGCAGTGTGGGCACAGGCAGTCGTGTCGGTAGAAGTAGTTGATGATGAATCCGTCGCAGCCCAACGAGACGCCGTGCTTCGTCCAGGCTTTCAGCACCGTTCGCCAGTGCGGGTTGTTGAGGCAACCCCAGTACTCCTTCATGCCCCCGATGCTGTAGTTGTTGTTCGTGATCGGCTTTCCCTCGGCGTCGACTTCCAGCAGTTCCATCGGGTCCGCCACGGGTTTCGGGCCGAGCCACTCTTCGTTCCACATCTCGCGATAGAACTTGAAGAACCCGCGCGGCCCACCCGGTTCGGCCGGTTTATTTTTCGTTTCCGGAATCGGCGGGCTGTCGGGATCGCCGACGAGGAACTTCACGTTGATGTGCCCGACCACTTTGATGCCACGCTGATGAATCTCACGATTGAGATTCATCAGCCACTCGCGATTCTCGTTCAGGCCAACGACTGGAAAGTGAGCGGGATAACCTTTGCCGTGCGGCGTGTGTGCCAAGCTCCAAAAGTGAGCACCGTAGAAACCGACCTGAGCGACGTCCGGTTTCGCATCCGCGAGAAACGGCAAGTAGTCCGGATCGGCGTATTCCGCCCAGTGAGCTACCAACGTCGAGAACTCTCGCGGCTTCGGCGGTTCGGTTTGAGCAAACGCAGAACGCAGTAACAGCAACACGACCGCCAAAGCCAGGGAACTGGTTTTCATCGGAAGCCCTTCGCGATTGGAGGAAACGACCGCGCTCGGTCGAACAATTCATCAGCCGCAGTGCGCTAGCCCGCGGTTCCCGCGACAACCGGACGCTAGCGCGTTCCAGCTGATTTCAGCCGGTCGGTGGCGTGTTTTTCAAGGGCCAGCCGTCGCGATTCAAGAGTTCGGGACCGCGACTCGCGTGCGGAACCTCGGCCACGGCGAATCTGATCGAGCTATTCCGAACGCACTCGCTTGGGAGTGATCTCGCGCAGTTCGGCCAAGCGCACGACCACGAGACGCTGTTTGAGCCCGGTGCTGTCCTCGAACTGAAACAGGTTTTGGCCCAGAGTTCCGGGGCGTTCACGGTCGCAGGTCAGCACCAGCATCTCGCCGACGTTCAGGTTCACGGAGAATTGCTGAGCGTAGTACGGGACGACTTCTTGAGTCGTGCGATACATCCAGCCGGTCGCGGCGGCAAAGGGGCGAGTGCTTGTCTGCCCGTGATGCAACTCCGGCGTGAAGTCGAGCCGTGCCCAGCCGTCTTGGCTCCGTTCGGCTCGCAGCCGCAAGAGGCCGCGTGCGTTGGCCAAGTCCAATTTCTTTCCGTCCGGCTGCGTCACCAACCGCTGAGCGACCACTTCATTCGACCAGACTTCGGTGTCGGTTCCAGCGGGCAAAGCAACGCGACGCGCGGCGGTCTTCGGAATGCCGTTGGCTTCGCGACGCTGACGCTCCAACTCTTGGTCTGTCAGATTGAGCAACGATTGCAGCGCGTCCGGCGGCGACGATCCGACATGTCCGACCAAAATTCCCGCCTCGCGAATCGTGGCACGTTGTTCCGCCGAAAGCGTTCCGACTTGATCGACCTCACGCCACAGAGTCTTTCCCAAAAGCGGGTCGCTGACTGGCCGGTCCACAAAGACGATGTCGAGTTCGATCGAATCGCGCGGCGCGGTCAGCATCGGCAGTTTGAACGCAGTGGACTGCTCAGCCGACGAACTGCCCGACGGCAAGCTCTCGCACGCGAGCACGCCGCAGCTCAGCAACGCCAACATCAGAACGTGAAGGACGGGCGGAAACCGCATGTTGCGGACAGACCGGGAAAGAGTGGGATTGGATTTCAGCCAGAACGGCTCGGGCGGGAAAACGGAAGGGACGGGGTTCTAGGACGGAACGGCAAAATTGGTCAATCGCGTTCGACGTCCAGCAAGATCTTCAGCGCGTCTTTGGATTGGGCTCGCTCCAACGCGGCGAGGCCGTTCGATAATTTGAACCGGTCCGAAATGAGTGGCTGGACCTGGACCTCGCCCCGCTCCAACGCGGCCAGAGCACGGTCGAACGGGCCGCAGCGTGAGCCGACGATGCGGACTTCATCGATCACGATCGGTGCCCACGGCATCGACTGCGTCCCGGCAACGGTCGTTTTGAGCACGACCGTCCCGCGCGGCCGAACCAATTCGAGAGCCGTCGGCAGACCGGATTCAGAGCCAGTGCAGTCCACGACAACGTCCGCCAGACGTTCGCGCGGTCGGTCCTCCAACAGACAAGTTTCGAGCCCCAGTTTCCGGAGGATCGCCAGCTTCGCGGTGTGCTTGCCGATCACAAGCACTCGGTCGCACAAGCTTGCGAGCACCTGCGCACACAAGTTGCCGAGCCGTCCATCGCCAAGCACAACGACTCGGTCCTCGCGACGCAGCGGCAACTTCGCCGGGATCTGAAACGCGGCAGCCAGCGGCTCGGTGAAGACGGCGAGATCGGTCGCCACAGAATCGGGGACGACGTACAAGTTGCGCTGCGGCACGGCGACGAAGTCGGCGAACGCACCCTCGTGATTCAGGATGCCGATGACGCTGCGGACAATGGGTCGGCCGTCCGGCCAGACACGTCTCACACCGCCAGCAACTGCAATTGATTTCGCCGACGACGCGCCGACCCGCGAACGGCCCCGACTCCGCGATGCCGACAAACTCGTGGCCGAGCACTCCGCGAAATCCCATGTAGCCGCGAATGAGCTGCAAGTCGGTTTCGCAGATCCCCGCTCGCAACACGCGCACCAGCACCTCACCGTCCGCCAGCGTCGGCAGCGGATAATCATCGCGTGCCGTGACTTGCTGCTGGTCGAGAACGATGGCTCGCATGGCGGGTTAAGTCAGTGAGAGTGGGCCGTCGCCGCAGAAATCGGGGTTGCCGAACTTCGTGATGTGGTGGTCAAAGCCGTGAGCGAGCGACAGCAATAGCCGATTGTGAGCCACCTTGCCCGGCTTGATCGACTTGCCGGTGACAAAATCCACGCCTTGATCGATGGCGTTCAACACGCGATTTGGAGGCGTCTTGTCGAAATTCAGCGAGCGGCCCATTTTGAAATCGAGACCGTTGCCGACCAGCACGAACGGGATATTGTCGAGCGTGTGGGAGTTCCCTTTGCCCAACTCGTTCGTCCAAACGATGAGCGTGTTGTCGAGCAGACTCCCCTGCCCTCCCGGTTCGGGAGTCTCGGCGAGCCGCTTCGCCAAATACGCGAGTTGCTCCGCGTACCACTTGTTGATGCGGGTCAGTTTTTCTTGAGCCTTCTCGTCGCTGTCCGGACTGTGCGAGATTTCGTGGTGCCCTTCGTTGATGTCCAGCCACCGCATCTTCGCCTGACCGACAGAATTCGTGATCTGGAACGTCGCCACGCGAGCGAAGTCCGACGCGAAGCTGTTGACCATCAAGTCGATCTGCAGCTTGCAGAGCTTCGGCATGTTGTCGTTGTCTTCCTTGATGCCCTGCTCGAGTTCCGGCACCGCGTGGCCGACCGCTTGCGTCGCATCCGCCTTTAGCTCTTGTTCGAGCTCGCGGACGAACGTGGTTTGCTCTTCGAGTAGCTGTCGGTCCTCGGCACTGACTGACGACGCGAGCTTTTTCAGATCCGCCTGCAAGTCGTCGAGGATGCTCTTGAGGCTCTCGCGATCCTTCCGCTTGCCGTATAGCTTGGAAAACATTTGGTACGGATCGTCGATCGGAGTGATCGGCTTGTTCGGTCCGGAGTACGACATCCGAGTCCAAGTGTCGGCGCGTTCGGGAACCATCACGCCGAACTCCAGCGATCCGAACCGCGTGCGAGTCGCGTCATTCGCTTGCAGAGAATTCTTGATCTCCTGATCGATCGACAATCCGCTGGCCCAACCGGCTGGCGTGTGTGATCCCCCCTGAATGTTGCCGGGGAAGAGTTCGACTCCCGTCAGCAAACAACCGATGCCGCGCATGTGATTGTCACCGTCGCCACGCACCTTGTCGCAGACTCCGTGCAGCGTCAGCAGCCGATCCTTGAACGGCTCCAGCGGACTGAGGCTTTCCTTCAGCTTGAACTCCGCCCCTTCCTCGTCCGGCCAGAATGTCGAAGGCACAACGCCGTTCGGGCTGAACATCACCACCAGCCGTTGCTTGCGAGCCTGCTGATTCGCAAAGCCGAGGCTCGGCAAGTTCAACACAAACGGCAACGCGGCGGCACTGACGCCCAAGTCGCGGAGGAATTCACGGCGGGACGATCGACTCACGGGATGTCTCCGAGATTTGATGCCACTCACCCCAACGGGCTTGCCCCGGTGGGAGGTCACTGACTGGGTGGAGGAGTCTGCGGTTTCGATTCGCTGGTTGTCAACGCGGCAGTCGCGATGATCTCGACCATCAGGCGGTGAATGTTGAAGTTGTCTTTGACGAAAGAGGCTCGCAGCGTTTCGCGAGTGTTGGAACCGAACGCTCGAATCGGCTGCTTGACCAGGAAATGAAACAGCTGCTCAACGAAGGCTGAGTGCGCTTCCGGGCTGTCGGCCAGGAACTTCGCGAGATCATTGACCCCCGCGAAGTTCAGCAGTTCGCCATTGCGAGTCCGGTACGCCCCAGTCGCATTGACCGGCTTGCCGTTCTCTTCCTTTCGGAATCGGCCGACGGCGTCGAAGTGCTCCAATGTGAATCCCAAGGGGTTGATCATCGCGTGACAGGTTTGGCACGACTCCGGTTTGGTTTGCAGGGCGACCCGTTCGCGAGTCGTCAGATCGGGCCGCAAATGCGGAGACAACGGCGCGACCGCTTCCGGCGGCGGTCTCAGCGAACGGCCCAGCACGCTGCGAGCGATGAAGATGCCGCGATGAATCGGCGAACTGCTTCCCGTGTACGCGAAGCCGGCCATCAAGTAGGGATGCGACAACACGCCCGCACGCTGTTCTGGTTCCAATTCAATCTTTTGGAACGGGGCATCGTCCGCCGATTCCGACTCACCCATCTTCGCTCCGTAGAACTTCGCCAACCGGCCGTTGAAGTAGACCGAGTCCGCCAACAACAACTGCCGGAAGTCCGCCCCGTCGCTGTGGATGATCTCGTCGAGGAACAACTCCAGCGATGTCCGCAGGTCATTCGCGAGCGTCGCATTGAATTCTGGAAATCGCTCCGAGTCCTTCGAGACATCGGGCACATGCTCGACCTTCAGCCACGTCAGCAAGAACTCGCGCAGCTTCGACCGCGTGCGTGGATCGGCAAGTAAACGTTGTGCCTGTTGAGCAGCTTGCTCGCGCGTCTTGAGTTCCCCCTTCGCGGCGGCATCGAGCAACGCTTGATCCGGCAACGAATCGTACATCGCAAACGAAATGCGAGACGCGACATCGAAGGGATCGGAACTAGCACGACGCGTCAGCGAGTGATCTGAGTCACCTGGAGCTTGACCATTCACTGGCGCGTCGTGCTGATGGCTGCCAACTTCCCGATACAGAAACCTTGGCGACTTGAGCGTCAACAAGACGGCTCGCTTCACGGCGGTCTCTGGCTCGACGCCATCTGCGAAATGCTGGTCCACGAAGAGGGTTCGTTGCTCGTCGTCGAGCGGCCGACGAAACGCACGCTCGGCGAAACGTCGACAGAATGTTTTCAACTTCTCGTCGCGATCCGTGGCGTCACGCTTCGTGCCGGCAAATTCCTCGAAGCGAGCCGCAACGGACGTTGCGACGTCGATCGCGGCATCGGTCGTGGCTTGATCCCATTCTTTGGAGATCGACGTCGCCTTCTCCCAGCCGACGCTGCGATCGTCGGGCGGGAAGCGAGTCGTCACGACAAACGCCTCGCTCGGCCGACCGGTTGACAGGGACCGAACTGGAATCACCTCGGCGACGCGATGCGGTCGCTGCCACTCCAGCGAGATCGACGCGGGGGCCGGCGGTTTTTCTTTGACCTTCTTGTCGTCGACCCCTTGTTTGGCCTTCGAGAATTCCAATTTCAGTGCGTACGTCCGACCGGCCAGCAAGAAGATCGACTCGCGGTGTTCCGTGTCCTTGCCGGACTGCACCCAGTTGTCGACCAGCGGTTGCTTGAGGTCGTTGATCCACAGCCGAGCGGCTTGATCGGTGCGGATGATGAATTCGTACTCGCCGGAATCGGGAGCGGTCACCGCTCCTTCCCAGCGGATCGAGAACTCGTGCGGCTCCATCTTCTCGTCGTCGGGACTTTTGTCTTTGAAGTCGAACGTCACGACGGGATCAACTCGTTCGAACGCTCGTGCATTGCCTCGAAAGCCGCGGGCTTTGAAGTACTCGCCGCGCAGGCCTGCTTGGCCATCCAGTTTTCCGGAACCACGAAAGCTGCCGATCAGATCAGCGACCGCGTTGCGATACTGCCGCACCGTCAGCCGCGACAACTCGACGCGCACCGGTTTGTTCCGGGCCTGCGCGGTCGGCGAATAAAACGTGTCGTGAATGAACTGTGAGACCTTGCGAGCTTCCTCGCCGACGCACGTCCCCGGCTTGTCCTCCGGCATCGACTTGCTGACGTACTCGGTCAGTTCCCCAACCGATCGCTCGCCAACCAACGGATGCGGATAACTCTCGGTCGCTCCTTCGCCCTTCGCCCCGTGACACGACGCGCAGAGCTGCTGATAGATTTGCTCCCCCGTTCGATCTACTCCGAAGGTTTCCGAAACACAAAGCAGCATCGCCACAGCGATGAACAACACTTTCCACGGTGATTGAAGTGCGACCATGATTCAGCGAAGAAGTCCAAGAGTGGAAACAGTGGGCGAGACTTGGGGTGAGGCGGCCAAGATAACGCACCCCGGAGGGGCCGCACAATCAGCCTGTTGAGCGACGCACCTGTCAGGCGAAGTCTATCATGGGCGGCTGGAATCGTTGCCTCGGCCAATCACGAGAAAGTCTCAACCATGCCAGCTTTCGGTGTCGGAGTTCTGGGGGCCACCGGGTACATCGCCACGCCGTATCGAGCAGAAATTCGCAACTCACCGTCAGACGCTCGGATCGTCGCACTGTGCGCACGGCGGCGAGACTTGCTGGAAGCGGCGGCTCGGCAAGATGACGCGCCCTGCATCACCGATGACTGGCGGCAGGTCGTCGAGCATCCCGACGTGAACGTGGTGCTCGTCGCGACACCCGATGCGTTGCATCACGAGACCGTCATGGCCTGTGCTGCGGCCGGCAAGCATGTCGTGTGCGAAAAGCCCATCGGCATGAATACCACCGAGGCGTTTGACATGTGGTCGGCGTTCCGCGATCGCGGACTCGGACACTTCGTTCCGTTCTGGACGCGGTACGTCCCGGTCTTCGGACGTGCTCGCGAGATCGTCCGCGCCGGCACGCTCGGTGACATCCGAGCGGTCATCTATCGCTGGCACAATCCACGTCCAGCCGCGATGCCGTTCACATGGCGCGACGACGCGGAACTCTCGGCCGCCGGAAGTCTCGCCGACGTCGGGTCGCACGCTTACGACACGATCCGCTGGCTGCTCGGACAAGAAGCGGTGCGTGTGCTGGTTCATGCGGATGTCATCAGTCCCGCCAAGCCCGATTTGGGAGCCGTCAATTTGGACGAGGCTCTGCGGTGGAGCGGCAGCCACACGGCCGCCGAGTCATCCTCACGCCGTCGCGGCACCGCCTTCGATTTCGCCGACGTTGCGTTTGTGCTCGACAGCGGAGCCGTCGGCTCACTGGTACTCTCGCATGCGCCGTTCCTTCGCAAAGGCTTGGCTCCCGAAGTTGAACTGCACGGCACCGAGGCGTCACTATCGCTGGACCGATTGACTGGCAGACTTCTGCTGGCTCGCGCGGGCAATCCTCCCGAACTGTTGGAGACAGTACCCGATCCCGGCTTCGGCAATCGGTTCGCTCGCCACGTCTTTCCCGCGCTGCGTGCTCGCATCGCGGGCGAGCCGACCGATCATCCCGGCCTCGACGACGGCTGGGCCGTGCAACGCTTCACCGATGCCTGCGTCTGCTCCGCTCGCGAAGGGATCTGGACGACTCTGAACAGCACGAACAAGTCGTCGAGCTGATACGAGCAAGCTCATTGGCCGGGGCCGCTTTGATCGAAGTACTGCTGGGCGGTCGAGACACCACCCGGAGGAACGCGATCGGCGGGCTGAACTCCCGGAACCAACTCGAAGGTGATTCCCAGTGGCTGGCAACCCGGGCGCGACGCACCGACGATGAGACCCAATCTGCCGAATTGATCTCCGAGAGCCACCACCTCGAAGCGTGTGAAGAGTTGCTTCTGCGGATCGTATTCCAGAAAGCCGAGAAGTTTCGGCTCGTAGCCCCACTTGTCGATGCAGGCCCTCTTGCCGGCGAGGACTTCCGCGACTGGTTCCTGGCCGAGCTTGGCATTGCCATCCAGCCGCAACCGGACCTTGTCTGCTGACACGGCCTCGACTGTCAGGCTCAACTCGGCGGCACGGATCGAGCGGCGGTCCAGCGCGTCGTTATGACCGCGAGCGGATTTCGGGTTCAGATGCCGGCGCACGAGTCGATCAGCGATGCCCGCTGGCAGCGGGAACTTGTCCCCCAAACGCGGGTTCTCCCGCATCAGCGATTTGCATTCGGCTTCGGTCAGCCACATGTGATCGGGCTGAGCCTGGGGCGCGGTCATTCCGGGATCCGTCTCCGTCCGTTCCCCCTGCTCGTCGTACCAGAGATCCTTGCCGGTCAAATAACGGAGCTGATTTCCGTCACGCATGAAGCTTCGAAAATAAAGCTTGAGAATCAAAGTCCCCGCCGGCGGAGTCAACCCGGCGCGCTGCGCATCGACCACGCCCATCTCACCGACCTTGACCGCACCCGGTGCCCGTTCCGCTTCGGGAAGGGCCTTGAATTTTTCCAGCGCCTTCGGCAAGTCAAAGTCCGGTTTGAAACGCTCTTTGCCATTTTCAACAGCCAGGTGACTTTCCAGGATCTTGCCACTCGCCGTCACGCACCACAGGCTGCCTTCCAGACGTTTGAGTCTCATCCCGGAGTCCCGCAGGAATTGTCCAACCGCATCGGTGCGGTCGTACTCCAGGACGCTGAGCGAGACAACGACGAAGTTCTCTTGGATCAACTTGGTGTTTTCTTCGGACCAAAAGGTGGGCGCACGGCCCACACGGCGGCCGCCGCTTCAACAGGCTCCAATGCCCGTGGCGCCTCCTGACGAGTAAACAAATAATGGTTTCCCTTCGGCGGCAGCCTTCTGCCGCGCGGCATGCAGGTCGAGCAACCAAGGAACCTCCAGCCAACGCGATTCGCCAGGCTGCGGTTTGATCTGTTTTTGGAACTGAGCGAACGTTGTCGCGGAGAGTGCCTCGGCCGATGTGGCGGGCGCGGCCAATTTCTTGGCGGGAGGGACTGGGGCAGCAGGTTCTGCGGAGCATGCGTGATCGGCAAACCTGCCGGTGCTCCCCAACAGCAACAGAACGGTCAATGTTGTTTGGAATTGGCTCATCATCATGGTTTGAATGACTCCTTCTCGTGTCGTCCAAAAGCAGCGTTCTCCCGGACGGGGAATACGATCAACGCCGCGTCTCTGCAATCTTCGTGTAAACACTCCGTGCGGTTTCGAGCTGATTCTGGACATGCTTCCGCAGTTCGTCGTTCGGCACTCGGTCGCGCAGCCGCAGCGCGAGCGACAGTCGGTCGATCCATTTTAAGAAGATTTCGGCATCCGCGCGAGCTCCCGCCGAACTACCGGCAACCTGGACGTAAATCGGACTGGTGTGAGCGTCCAACGAACCGACCGGATGGTCGAGATGTCCCGGCCCGGAGGCTCGCAAGGCCAGCCACCCGCTGCGGTCGAGCTTGATCGGTGACTCGGTCGTCGCTTGTTGCTTGCTGCCCGACAGCGGCACGGTCGCGACGCGTCATGTGTCCCCAAATCGTGCTGCGGAATTCCTGATTTCAATACAGCCTCGTCCGTCGAAAGCGGATCGAGCTGGCCACGAAAATGCTCGCGATCGAAAATCGCCGTCGGTGTCACGCGAAAAAAAACGATAAACCTAATCACCTTGGCTAATCTGATCCACGTCACGAGTAGAAACTAACGTCTGCCGTTTGCGCCAACCTGCCCGCCAGACACAGATGAAGAACGGGAATACCAAAACACCGATGGCCAATGTGATGTCGGCACAGAGATGCCAGAACTGCAATCCTGGCGGTGGAACGAAATCGGTCCAACGGTCTCCTTCCCACACAAAGAATCCAATCGGAAATGGGACGCCGCCCCAGCGCAAACGAGGTGAAACTCGAACCTCCAGAAAGCCCAATTCCCAACCGATGACGCTACCCAATCCCGCGAGGCACAGGAATCCGATCCACCACCAGATTGATCGACTCTGCTGCCACAACAGTCGCCCCGTGTTTGCCAACATCCAGAAGCAAACGCCGATGACCGGTAATGCGAGCAGCACGCTCATCGTGATTCATCACCGCTGATAAGCGGGCAGGAAGTGCATGTAGACTTCGAGGATCAGCGAGGCCATGCCGGTCCAGTAGATGTTGTTGGGGCCGACGACGCCGGCGTTCTCGGCAGTGCCACCGGGGACGTCCCAACTGCCGTCAGCATTTTGCTTGTCGAGCAACAACTCACGGACGCGCGGGTGCCAGTCGTTCCAGTGCTTGCCACCCGCCTGATAGTTCGCCTGGATCGCGTAGTAATGGAAGTAGTACCAATACTGAATGCCGCTGGCCGACCACTCGACCGGGAATTTTGCCAGCAGGTCGAGCGTTTTCGGAACGCTGGGGTCGTCGTACTTGCCGAGCAGTTGCAGCGAGACGACTCCGGCCGCCGAGGTCTGTGCCCCCTGAGCCGGCCCCTGATAGCCGTAGCCGCCGTTCGGGTGAGCACAATATTTCACATACTTGATCGCCTTCTCGATGACCTCTTCGGGGACGGGAATCTCGGCGTTGTTGGCCGCTCGCAGAGCGACGATCTGCATCACGCTCACACTGAGATCGTGGTCTCCCGGCTTCGGGTTGTACCGCCAGCCGCCATTCGGCGACTGAGCGTTGATGATGACTTTCACGGCTCGGCGCAGTTTCTCTTCGACATCAGGATCGGGGTCCATGCCGTAGAGCTCCGCCGTCGCCAGCGTCGATAGGCCGTGCTCGTACATCGGCCCCGCTCCGGCTTGCCGTCGCGAATGAAACAGTCCGTCCTCTCGCTGCGTCTTGAGCAGATACTTGCGGCCCTTTTGCAGCACCTCTTTGTACTGCCCGCGCCCCGGCACATGCCCTCGACCGAGCATCGCCAACAGCGTCAGAGCATTGCCGGCATTGCAATCATCCCAACTCCCATCCGGCTTCTGCTTCGAGGCGAGATATTCGAGGCTCCGATCGACGGACGCGGTGACACGCTCGATGACTTTCGCCTCGGTGAGCGGAGCTGCGGTCGTTGGTATCGCGGCAGACGATTTGTTTTGTGCGTGCGCGACGGAACACACGATGAGGGAGACCGCCACAACCACGAGAGAGCATCGCACCATCGAACACCTCCTCAGCTCAAGCCACTCAACCGACGAAGCCCAACGTCCACCCCATAAATCAGCGTGATCAGCAGCAACGTGAACCAGTTGTCCCAGATGCTGGCTTCGCGGTGGACTTCGATCAGCATCGGCTCACCTTTGAAAAGCTCTGGCAGCGACGCGAGGTCGGCAATTGAAATCACCTTGCCTCCGGTCGTGCTAGCGAGCGTCTCCAGCAATGGACGATTCAAGTTCGGATCACGCAGCTCTTCGGACGACGGCATGACTCGCAACTTACCCTCGATCGTCTTCGGCGAATCGTTCGGCTGATAGAGCACTCGATGCTCGCCGGTGTCTTTCGGCGAGAACTTGCCGGTGAAACGGCCCTTCACGAACTTGTCGGCGACAAGCTCCACCATCTGCGAACCGGTCGGACCGAGGGTGCTGACTTTCATCGTCGCGTCGGTGCGCGGCTGGTTGTCTGCGGTGAAGGCGAAGAGTTCGATCTCGGCGGACTCGCCCGGTTGGACTCGAACGGGTCGTACGAGGAGACGATTTTCCTTTTTGTCGGAACCATCATCGATGCGGCCGACGAAGCGGAGCATTTGCCCCCAGAACTTGTAGAAAAATCGATCGCCGACGTTTTGCCGCCACAAGTATGTCGCATCCATGCCGAGGAACGCGACCTTGCCCTTGCCGGCGAACTGATACGCGATCAGCGGCTGCTTGCCCCAACGATTTTCGAGGCTCGGATTGCGAGCCAGCACGATCGCTGCGGGAGACGGACGCTCAACGGCGGAGGCCCAGAAGTAAGTCGGCATCTGCGACCACACCTGGACGTTGCGGCCCGGATCGTCGTGCAGTCGCAGCGATTCGTGCAGCAAGCCTTCCGGCGTGATCTCAATCTTGAACGGCTTGTAGGCGGGAGCCTCGATGCCATTCTCTGCATTGTTCTTCAACACGACCGGCAGCAGAGATTGAAACTCGCGGTCGTAAAGTTGCGGCATGAATCGCGGACCCGCTTCGACGATCAGACCGACACCCTTGTCGCGCACCGCTTCAATCAACGCTTTCCGAAAATCGTCGTGCAGGATGTCCGGCGAAGCGTCGCCGAGCACGATCGTGTGATACTCGGCCAACTCCTTCACGGTGCTCGGCAGCTTCGCGGCTTGATCCTCTTTGGACATTCGCCGCCATTCGGCTTCGGCGATGACTTCTGGTTCGTCGCCGGTGCGGCCCTTGATGCCGTTGTCGCGGCGGATGTCGTTCTTCAAGAATCGAAAATCCCATCGCGGCAGGCCGTCGATCAGCAGCACCTTCAGCTTCTCGTCGCTGACACGCACAAACGCGAGGTCGCTGTTGTTGGCCCGCAACTCTTCCGCCTCTTCGGCGAACGCCGGCACATTGACCGTCAGATATTTGTCGCCCGCTTCTTTCGCCTCGAAGATCAATTCCGTTTGTTGCTGCTCGGTGCCGAGCAACACCAACTCTTTCGTGTCGAGCACCTTGTCGCCGTCTTTTAGTTCAACCTTCACCGGCCGCTTGTTGAAGCCGTGCGATTCGAGCGTCACAGCGACTCGCACTGTGTCGCCGATCGAGACTTGCCCGGTCGTGTAGAGGTCCACGATCGACACGTCCTGCAACCGCTTCGGCGAGCCGACCGGGATGGGGAAGATCGGAGCACCCACCTGAGCCGCCGCGCGGGCCGCTTCCGCCGGAGACCGCCCGCCCGTGTTCTGACCGTCGGAGAAGAGGACTAGTCCCGCGATTTTCTGCCCCGCTGCCTCATCGACGATGTGTTGCACCACGCTTCCCAGCCACGACGATGGCCCGCTGTTGACGTCCGGCAGCTGCGGATCGGCCTTGGTCGGATCGAACACGAACGGCTCGACATCCCGCGCAAACGCCAGATGTCGCACATCAAATTTGCCGTCGAGCGGCTTCAACAGTTTTTCGTTCGCGACTCGCACCGCCGTCTGCGACAACGCCGCGCGCGACAGGCGATTCAGTTTCAGACGAGTGTCCGCATCGACCACGATCGGCGGCGCGGTTGTCTCACCGGATTTCGGCTCCCCTTTTGTGGCTTCGATTGCTGACGGAGTCGCACTGGCATCGCTCGTCACGTCACCCGTCGCACGAGCGGCTTCGGCGAATTGCTCGTCCGTCTCAAACGGTCCCGCCGGCAGTCGCATACTTTGCGAGTGATCGAACAAGAACGCGACGATCGGCTTCCGCTCGAATTTGTGATCGATCCGCAGATACGGCCCCGACAAGACCACAAACAGCAATGCCAGGATCGACACGCGAGTCACGCACAACGTCGCCAACAACCACTTTGGGACCGTGTGTAAATTGAGCTTCTGTCGGCGATAGACCATCCAGGCCAACGGCAACAACAGCACCGCCCCGATCCACAACACCTCCACGCGTTGAAACACCAACTCCGCGCGGTCCAAATGTTTGAGGACGTCTTCGTGAATTCCAAGCAGTAGTAGAAAGCGTGAAAGCATCGGAATGTGGGCGGTGGGGGAGCGTGGAGAGAAAACAGAGACCGCTAATCTTCACTAATTGACGCTAATGACCTGACCGAATTAGCGATGATTAGCGCGAATGAGCGGTCCCTGCGAATTCTGTTGCGAGCACGAGGTGGGGCTACTTCTTTTTCTTGACCACTTTTTTGGCGGGCTTGGCAGTTACTTTGGCCTTGGTAGGCTTCGCGACGGGTTTGGCTTTGGCGGGCTTCGCGGCGGGCTTGATTGCTTTGACCACCTTCTTTGCCGGAGCCTTCGCCTTGGGCTTCGCGATGACCGGTTTGGCTTTCGGCTTCGGCTTCGCGACGGGCTTGGCTGGCTTGGTGGGTTTCACGGCCTTGACCTTTTCGGGCTTGGGCGGCTTCGGCGGGCCGTAGCGCAGCAAGTCCGCATCGACCATCACGCCGTTGTCCCAAACAACGGCTCCGTTCTCGACATGTGCCGTCTTGAAGAACTTCTCGCTGAGTCGAATCTGTTTGTAATGCGGCCCCTGGACGTAAGGGGTGACATCGACCGTGCGGCTCAAGCCATCATCGAAGTCGAGTTGCAAATGCAGATCGTTCAATGCGACGACCGAAACAACGCTCACCGGCCGTGGTGGCTCTACCATCTTGGAGTTCCTTTGAGAGACTTCATGCGAATTGCGACTTCCATGTGCCTTGGGACCTGCCGTGGTGTTTCCGCGACTACTCAGAGTCGCGGTGGTGTTTCTATTTGGTGGGTTGCCCCGCCTTCGTGAGACGTTTGAAGTAATCACGGATGAATCGCTGATAACCCTCCGGGCCTTCTTCGCGGAGGCTCTGCAAGAGTTCTTCGCGGACTCGCGGTTGCATCTTGAGGATCAGCGAACGAGTCGCCGGGTCGAGGTCTTTCAGGGCCGCTTCCATCGCGAACTGGCTGGAGTTGTCACCTTCCAGACCGCTGCGTGGTTTCGGATTCGACTTGAGCGGCGGTGGCGGAGCGTTCGGATTTTTTTGGCCCTTGTTCGGCTGCTCGGAGGAGTCGCCGACCTGCATGGCTTGCAACCGCGCGGCCATCTGCATCGCCTTTTGAGCCTTCGCGGATTGGAGCAACTGCGCCAACTCGGCTGCCTTCTCGGCGGACAGCGGAGCCTGTTCAGCGTCGGCGGTCGGTTCACCTTGAGCCGGCATCGGTTCGCCGCTGGGCGGTGTTGGCGGTTGTTGCGGCGAAGTCGCTTCGCCGGGCATCGGTGCGTCACCCTCGCCCTTATCCGCCATCTCAGAATTCAAGAGTTCGCCGATCTCCTTGAGCAACTCATCGAGCGCACGTTGATCGGCCGCGAGACTCTCGTCTGCCTTCTGAAGCTGATCCAGCTTCTTGGCTTCGCGGTCGGCGAGTTTCTCACGTTGCTCGGCGGGAGTCGGCTTATCCTTCAACTGAGCCGCCTGCGGCTTGTCAGTTCCCTTTTGAGGCTCTTGCGGCTGGCCTTTGCCTGGCTTGGCCGGAGTCGGCTTCGAGGCATTTGGTTTCTTCGGTGCCGGCTTGGCGGGATCGGCGATCGCTGGTTGGAACTCGTCGCCGTTGTCGTCCGGCTTTGCGGCGTCCGGCATCGGAGCATCGTTGTTGCCGAAGTCTTCCGGAGTCGTCGCCATTTCCGGCGGGTTGTCGCCAGCCAGCGGATCGTCTGCGGGCATTGGCTCTGGATTCGTCGGATCGTTCGGCGTCTCGCCGTTCTGCGGCTTCTGTTTTTGAGTCTTCTGCTTCAGCGCTTTGTAGTCGTCTCGCTTCTGCAACTCTTTCGTCTTGGCGAGTTCTTTGTCGGCTCGGCGTTCGACGTCACGTTGTTTGGCGGCGATTTCCGGCAACTTCGATTCAGGGGCATCCGGAGTCGCCTCCATCAACTGCGATTCCTCATTGGCGAGGTTTTGTAGCTTCTCTCGCAACGCTTCGATCGCTTTGCGCAGCTCTTCGAGTTCGCTAGCAGTCAACTCGCCCGACTGCTTGAGCATCTCGCGATGCAATTCATCGAGCGCCATCTCGGCATCTTGCTTGGCGTCCTTCTGAGCCTCACGCACCGCCTCGAATCGATTCTTCAACGCTTCGAGATTCTCCTGTACCTGGTCGGCGCGAGCTTCGAGTTTTTCCAACTTCGGATCCTGAGTCTTCGCATCGGCCGATTTCTTGATCTCTTCGGCGAGATTCTTGATCGGCTCGGTCGCCGCCTCTTTGAACGCTTCGGCAAGCGCGGCCATCTCGCGTTGGATCTCCGGCGGGAGAAGCTGCTGCTTCTCCGCTTCCTTCGCCAGTTCCTTCAAATCTTCGTTGAGCTGCTTGGCAGCTTCGGCGTTCTTCACCTCTTCCTGCTGGACCTGAGCCAACTCTTGCTTGAGCTGCGCTAACTCCTGCTGCGCCGCTGGATCGAGTTTCGGCTCCGGAGGCTTCGCGGCGTCTGGCGGCTTCGGCTGATCCTTCGCGGCGGGTTCGACTTTCGGTTTGGGCTGATCCTTCGGTTGATCTTTGGGTTGGTCCTTCGGCGCATCCTTCGGCTGATCTTTGGCCTGCGGATCGTCCTTCTTGGCTTGCTCGGCCTTCTCCGCAGCGGCGTCGGCAGCTTTCTCGGCGGCCTCTTGAGCGGCTTCGATCTTCTCGGTCAGCGGTTCGGACTTCTCGGCGATCTTTTCGAGCTTCTCTTGGACCTTGGCCTGATCCTCGATCAGTTTGTCGAGCTTCTTGGCGAACTCCTCTTCCTTCTTTTCCAACTGAGCAAGCTGCTTGTCAGCCGCATTCGGATCGTTGGACACGATGCGGATTTGATAGTCCTGCGTCTGAGCCGATTGACCTTTGCGGTCGCGAACCTCGGCGCGGTACTTCAGCACTTCACCGTTCTTGACTCCCTCGCTGACAAGATCGAGCATCACGAGCGACGTGTCGGCTCGCTTCAATTCGGAGTACGTCTTCACCGGCCGACTGACGAAACCGCCGTCGCCGCGTTGCACGGAAAGCACAACCTCGCCGAGTCCAAAATCATCGAACGCCGCGATGACGATCGGCACTTTGACCGGCTCGCTGAGCACGAGATCGAGGCCGGGGCGCTCGATCATGATCTGCGGCGGATGGTCCGGCACAGACGAGATGCGGGCTTCTTTCATCGGCAGATTGGCCGCACCAATTTCATTCTTGAGTTCGACGCGATACCAGCCATCGCCGTTGATCGGAAAGGTGCCAGTCCAGCGATGCGCTTCGCGAACGGCGGCGAAGTGTTTCGACGAAGCGGACTCCTTCTTCGTGCTCCCGTCCGCTTCCTGCTCTTTAAGCTTCATCGGATACGTTTCCGCGACCACGAACTCGCGGCTTTCGCGAGTCGCTGCGGGCATCGTTCCGACTCGGCCCCACAGAGCTTTACCACTGAACTGCGTGAAGTTCACGCCGCGGATCGAGTGACCTTCGAGATCCAAATCACGAGCAGAAACTTCGAGCCGAACCCACTCGCCAGTCTTCGGCAGTTCACCGGCCCAGCGGCGGCTAGCGGTTTCGTTTTGGCCGACGTTGATTCTGTCCGCGCCCCAGAAGGCTCGGCGTTCCCAGTTCTGGCCGTCGTGGAATTGCAGCATCAACTCTTCGACCGGCTGATTGGCTTCGACGAAAACTTCCGCGAAGAGCACGTCGCCAATGTGTACGTCGAACGACGTCGCGGCCGAATGGAACAAGTGGTACGACAAACCCGCCGCGGCCGGATGTGAGTGCCGTTTGGCCCACGCCGACTGATCGGCTCCACGCTTCGGCGCGGGAGCGTTCGGATCGAGGTCTTTTTCTTGCGGCCCCCAGACCCCGGAGCCTTCGGCGACGTGTCCCTTGGGAAACTGATTCTCAAACCAGACGCGCAGCGGCCGATCCGCGACAGGCACGCTCTGGAATTCTTCGCGCAGCAATTGGATTTCGCCGACCGAAGCGTCCCCTTCGACATTGACGGTGACTTCGACGTTGCTGCCGACTGGGCCGGTGACGTCGGCGACGTCCGGCGGATTGACACGCGGTTCGGGCATCAGCATGTAAGTCTGGTAATGCACCGCTGCCTGCAAGCCGACCAGTCGCGGCCGCTCGAGCATCGTGACCTTCGCCAACTTGGTCCAAGTGCCGCCGCCGTGAAGGCGGTACTCGAACGAGCTGTCGTAGGCCGGCAAGCGGAACGTCCAATTGGTGCCGTCCGCAGCGGGACGGAGTTCGTGCCACAGCGTTTTGCCGGCGCTCTCTCCTTCAACGGGCTTCATCTCCAACCGCAGGCGATCCACCTTTTTACCGGAAACCTTCGCGAGGAATTCCACCGGCTCACCGCGAAGGACTTTCGTGGTTCCCGGCAGCACATCGAAAAACACACCCGTCGCCGGCGGAATGTCCGCAAACGGCGAAAAGATCCGAGCCAGTGCCGTCGGCATTCGATCCGAGAAGATCCCCAGCGCCGTCGCAAAAACCAGCACACCAATCAACGCGAACAGAGCCGCTCGCTTCAGAGCCGGCTTGTCCACGACCGCCGACGGCCGGAAGTTTTTGACACGTTCGATCGCCTCGGCGATCAGTCGCCGCACGAACGCCATCGAGAATTTCTTTTGCTTGTCGGAGTCCAAATCGACAACGCTCACGAGACGATTGTGAATCCCCGGCAGCGTTGCCTCGATCCGCCGAGCCACAAACCGTGACGTCATCTTCCGAAACAACGGCCGAAGCACACCGTTCAAAAACGCCCAACCGCTCGGCACGGCGACCAACAGCAGACCGGTCAGCCGCAGCCACTCGCGGAACGCCAGCGCCACGTCCGCCAGTGAAACGACGACGAGCAGCAGCAACCCCAAACCGAGCGTGATTCCCAACCCGGTGGCAGTCCAGGTGGCTCGCAGCAGACGCCGCGTAGAAGCGATAAGTCGATGAACGAAACCGATTTCTGAAACTTCGGGTCGAGAATCGATCGTCATGCCTGGGCCTCCGGCAAGGTTGCCCTTTCCACCGGATCATCCCAAGTGAAAGGGGCGAGTTTTGATGGGTCGTGATTTCAGACAACTTCGTCCCAATTCGCAACAGCTAAACCTCCCAAAGACAGAACTTTCCACCGATTCGAGGGAGATTCTTGGACCGCCGAGGGTCACGGACGCAGCCGGAAGAGTACGACTCCAGCGTCAGGATCTCGAAAGACACGCTCCCAAAGTGCCGAGGATTCCGGTCGCCTTGGCAGTGGATGCGTCTCGAGAAACGACTCTTGGACAACGCAAATGCTGACTCCACGAAGACGTAACCCCGCAAACGACGCCTCATCCGGAAACGACTGCATCTGAGTTTTCAGTTCCAGATAGCTGGCCGGAAAGAATCCGGAAAAGCCGTTGACCATCCGCCGCTGATGAAACAGCCCCCAATACATCGCCCAGGCTTCAGATTCGTAGTCGCGGGGCAACGGACCTTTCGGGAACGGGACATGCGCGATCACGGCCTCCTGGGAAGTGTTGTTCTTCAGCCAGTCGATCCAGCCTTTCTGAGTTTTCGCCGACGGCACTTCGACGAACTTCTGCCGGCGAAGAGGCACCTCGTAACAGGCCGCAAGCCCGATCAACCAAAACAGTCCCAACGCGAACAACGTAGTCCGGACGCCTACGCCCGGACGCCCGAACACAGGCGTCCGGGCGACGACGATCCGAGCGCGCCGATAGCCCCACCGCAGCGCTTCCGCCGCCAAAAATACGACGCCGATTTGCACGAGCACCGACATCCGCGCCGGAGTCCGCAACCGAGCCAATGTCGGGAACCAGTCCAGCAAAGTCCCGTACGGACACCAGCCAGCGATTTGAAAATTCAATCCCAGCGACCCCACGAACGCACCGACCGAAATCGCCAACCACGTCAGCGCCCAACTCCGGCGCGAGCGGCTTCGCACGCCGACGACCAAACCGAACAGCGCCAACGCCACCTTCAGCAAACCCGGTGACAACTTCCAACGTCCGGCCTCATGCCACCGTGCAAGTCCGACAAACTGAAACCACTCTGGAAACGGTGTCGCCAAGTAATCTGTCGGCCGAGCAGACAGTTCTTGGATCAGCTCGCGACTCCGTTCGTAGTGCGGATCATCCAAGACCCGCGACTGCACCAGAACGACCGGCGCGATGAGCGAGAGAACGAGCA
>QWQF01000034.1 GCA_003669125.1 Planctomycetota bacterium | reverse complement strand
TGTAGACTTGTCGCAGATGCTCGATCAGATCATCTCGATAGCGGCCCCCTTCGTAGTGCATGAAGAAATGCACGAGGCCGGAGGCTTGGCTGTAGTTGTTCGTGATCTGCGGATGCCTTTGGAAAGCATCTTTGCCCATTGCCGTGAACTCGGCCAATGGCAGGTAGTAGCCATCGACCAGTTTGCGAAACCGCGCGGCCTGAAATCGCGGAAACCGCGGATCGCCGAGACTGACCTCTCCGTCCGCCACGCGGAACGACTCGATGTAGCAGGCGATCCCTTCGATCAGCCAGAAGTTTTCCTCGCGAGCGATCACGGGGCTGGGCTTGAGGTGCGCCGCCAACAACTGATGCGTCGCCTCGTGGTACAGCGTCGGCTCGGCCGGTTCCGTTGGGTTGTGGAAGCTGTAAACCACGAGGTCATCCGTGTCGTACAAGCCGTTCGTGATCGTGATTTGCTCGCCGTATTTCTTGTGCAGCCGATTGATGTACTCGTCACGCGAGCGGAAAAAGTGGACATGAAACGGCTTCGCGGCGGCCTTCGCAGCGGCATTCGGATTTTCAAAGAGCAGTTGCAGCCGCTTCGGATCGTTGAAGAATCCGGCGAAGGTCTGCTCGAAGAAGCGATGAAATTCCTCCAGCGACGACGCCAGCGCCACTCCGTGCTCCAAACTGAAATTGGTCTTGAGCAGATAATGCTCGGTGCGGATTTCCCAAGCCTTGCTGAAGTCACCCCGAAGCTGCGCGTCCCGTTCGGACGTGACCCACTGACGGCCGTTGAGCCGTTCTCCCTTCTCGAAGCGAGCGACATGCGTCCCCGGCAGCCAACCCCACTGCTCCGTCCAGACTTCCTTGTTCTTGAGCTTCGTCGCCTCAAACGGCGAGACCCATTCATCCTTGTACCGCACGAACCCCAACAACCGCCGAGCGCGAACGTGATCCGAATCATGAAACGCGACCTCGCGAATCAGTTGGAAGGCGTAGCTGGGCAACCCCGCCTTCACCGCTTGCGACGCGAGCTTGTCCAACTCGATCGCGTAGGCTTTGCGATACGTCCGCAGTTCCGCTTGCCAAGAGACCTCCCCCTCCGCCGGTACCGGAATCTGCGGTTGCACCTGCCGAGGCAACGGTTCAAACCGCAGCACATCGGGGTCGACCGGCACGGCGAGCCGTCGCACTCGCGCCGCGATCTCTTTGAGATCATTCACCTCGCAGGTTTGAGCCACTCGCTCCAGGTCGTCCGCAAAGAGCTTGTGAGCCTCCCGATGCTGAGCCTGCAGATTCAAGAGAGCACGCTCGGCCTTCGTCACCTTGGATGGCTGCGCGAACAACGACTGAGGTGCGACGGCCAACAACACGAGCGTCACGCAAGCCGCAAGCCGCGAAGTGAGGCGTCGAGAATTATTGTGCGAACCAACCATGGCGATTTGTCGGCGACGAAGTCTTCATTGTTTGGACGGAAAACGGGAACGCGGACTATGCCGCAAATCAAACTTCGAGGCGATGCGAATCCTAGCGTCACTTCAGCCGATTCGATGCTCGGCGCTTCGCCTGCTCGAACAGATCGGCGGCGGAGACCGTCGTCTTCGGAGTCGTCGTGACTTTCGGAGTCGCCGTGCTCTTCGGGACCGCTGAGGCCGCCGTGGTCGTTGGTGCGACTACCACTCGGCGGCGAACTCGCTTCGGACGCAGGCTCTTCCACCAAGATGGTTTCGCTTCGGCAGTACACGGAATATCGGACGTCAATTCGGCGGCAACCGCCGCACGACGCCACCAGGGGAAGGTCTCCCACCACGACAGCCGACGACCGGCAATCTCCAGCATCAGTACGACCAGACTGAGCAAAAACAGCAGTGGCAACAGCGAGCGTGTCTGCACGCTGCGCGGCGGATCGGCCAGGACCGAAAGAATGTCGGTTCGCTCGCGGCCGTTCGACAGCTTGGCGATGTCGGACAGCAACTCGCGGCCAGAGGGCAAGCCTTGTCGCGGCGCGAACTCCGGCGAGTACGGCAGCGTGACCGCCGGCCCGCACACGAACTCGCGCGAATTTTTCCCCGCTGCGCGGACCAGCGTCCGATACGTTCCGGTTTGTTCCAAACGAAACCGAGCCTGCAACGAGTTCGGGCCGGTCCACACAAAATCCGGCGTCGTCGGCTGAGTCCGCTCGTCGCCGGGCGGGACAACGAACAATGTCGGCGCGTCCGAGCGGTGCTTGTCGCCCCGATCGGGATCAAGCTCGACGTTGACGACCGCCTCTTGTCCCTCTTGCTGCATCGTCACAAAGACGTCATCCGGCGACGCGCTGTTGAGCAACCAGCGAGTCTGCGTCACGAGAAAGTCTGCGTAGTTGTCCCAAGACGCGAACGGTCCGGAGTGCGGTCCATCGACCTCGATTGACAGCGCGGCGACTCGGCCGAGTCCGCGATACCAGAACGCCAACCACGGCGCGTTGTATTCGTCGGTCGAGATCACCGCCCCGGTCGCCTCCGGTTTCAAGTAGCAGAGGTTGTAGCCCTTCGTCGGCGGAAACGGCCCGCGGCCGAGTTCCCCCATCAGCCGCGCGTCGGGCAGCAGTTTGCCGGGGATACCGTCGGCCGGATGAATCTCCGGGTCATGCTTGATGAACGTGTTCCGAGCGATGCTCATCGTGTCCTGCGTGAACAGTCGCGGCAGCTCTTCGGGATCGTCCGAGAACATGATGTTGCCGCCGCCCAGCTTCGCGATGTCCTTGAGCAACTCCGAATGCACGTCGTGATCGGTGCCGAGCCCAATCACGCTGACGGTGATGCCGGCGTCGGTGTATTTTTTGAGCAGCGTCTTGTAGTCCCCCGGCACTTCGCTGTCCTGAGCGTCCGAGAACAGGATGATGTGCCGCGTCGAAAACTCACCCGCCTTCATCAGTTCGCTGCCGGCCGCAACGAGAGCCTCGTAGACGTAGATGCCGCCACCCATGCTTCGAATGCGAAGCACCTTCGAGATGATCGTCTCCGGGTCATCGACACTCCGCAACGCCTGAATGACATGCGGCGCGCTGTCCACTGCGAAGACCGCCACCTTGTCCGACGCCGAGAGCATCTTGATGCACTCCGCTGTGCCGAGATTGGCGAGATCCATTTTCTGTTTGCCACCTTTCACCGGCAGCGACATGCTCCCCGACCGATCGAGCGCGACGGCGATCGCGACGCGGTTTTTGCGATGCTCCTCTCGCAACTCCATCGACACCGGCAAGACGTCATCCAGCGGACTCTTGAAGTAGCCGCCAACGCCGAAGCTCCGCTCGCCGCCCGTCACCAACAAGCCGCCGCCAAGGTCTTCGACCCACTGCGCCAGCCGCTCCATCTTCAGCCGACCGAAGTCCGCTGCCGGCACGTTCTCGACGATCGTTGCCCGGTACTTGTCCAGCGAATCCTGAGTCAGCGGATGCGTCTTGCTGGACGCGACGTCCACCGGCAACCGCGCCGCCCGCAACGCCCGTACGAGATTGTCCTCCTGCCCATCGCGGTTGAGCACCAGCACACGCGGAGCCGTCTCGACGCGCACGACTCCCGCGCCGCGATTGTTCTCTTCCAGCGGATCCCCTTCGAGCAGCAACTCCGCCGAGTAGTTCGTGATTCCGCCCTCTTCGAGCAGATCGCGAAACAGCACGCGATTCAATCCGGTGACAAAATCCCGTTCGAGCTTCGCGATCTCATGCCCGTCTCGCAGCACGCGCACGGCTCCGTGAGCCTCGCGGCTGGCTTGCACCCAGACCGCGAATTGAAACGGCTCACGCGGCGAGACGGTGTCCGGCAACGTCAGCGATTCGATTGCCAAGTCGCCGATTCGATTCCGCTCGAACAGCCGAAAGTCCACCGGCACACCCACCTCGCGAGCGCGCCGCGCTGCCGACAGTGGCGACGCCCCGTTCGCCTCGCCGTCCGACAGCACCAGAATCCGCGCCGGCCGAGTCGGCTCGATCAGATTCAGCGCCGACGAAATCGCGTCGTTCAAATCAGAACCGTCCGGCAACACGAATCGCGTGTACGCTCCGAGTTCGCTGTTGCGCGACAACGTGTGCTCGACTTCCGCGCGGCTGCCGAATGTCACGAGTCCGATCCGGTCGCCGCTCTTCCGATTCCGTTCGAGATCTTTGATCAACTCCCGAATCGACTCGTCCGCCTTCGCCGGCAACGACCGCGAACGATCCGCCACGACGACGACGTCGATCCCCTCGCCCCCCAGATTCCAACGCGGCCCGGTCAACGCCAACAGCAGCAGCACCAACAACGTGACTCGCAAGCCACCCGTGAATCCCCGCGCCATCCCCCATCGCCGATAAGCGAACACCAGCGGAATCGCCAGCAGAAACAGTTCAGGGAATTGGAACTGGATCATGATCTGCTCGTCGGACGGTTCTACTTGCCCGCTTTCAGCATCAACTCCACCGCCTCGCGACCGGTCATGCCGACACGAATGCCAAACGACTCAGCCTTCGGCGTGCAGCCGACGATCTTGGAGTCGAACAAGTCCTCCGGTTCAGACAGCGGCTGGGCCGGCGTCCCTTTGCAAATCGCGATCGCCTGTCCAAATTCTGCCGGCGTCTTCAAGTCGTAGATGCCGCAGCCGACAATGCCAGCCTCCGTCAGGATCGAGCAGTATTGCCCCTGATGCCAACGGTTGCTGATCCCGATGGCTGAGCCGTTCTCGAATTGCAGCTCACGGCTGCTGGTGCGTGGCAGAAGCTCATTCATGGCAACGTCTCTCCGAATGGGCGTGAACCTTCGATTCTTTCGGCGAAACCAGCGTTGCCACGCTCGCCAGAGTGTGGGCCGGTCAACAAGTGCACCGCAGGCCCACGGTCTGGCGACCGTGGCTACTCAGACAACTTACGCAGCCGCATTCGCCGACGGATGAAAATCTTTCGGCAGGCAGCCGATCACGATCGCGACCAGTTGGCTGATCACGAACAACGCGAGTGCCAGCAGAATGCCTTCCGTGAATCCGTAGCTGTGTAGGCCGACGCCGAGTTCGTTGACTCCGAACCACGACCACGCGGTCGCGATGTTGCCGCCGAGCGACAGCACGGCCATGCCTCGGTCCTTGACCATGCCGCCCCAGCGAGCGTGCAGCACGACCGCGTTCCACAGCACGATGATCAGCGCACCGTTCTCTTTCGGATCCCAGCCCCAGAAGCGACCCCAACTGTCGTCGGCCCACAAGCCGCCCAGCACCGTGCCCACGAAGCTGAAGAAGATCCCGAAGCAGAGCGTGCCGTACAGCATGCGCGAGAGATTCGTTTGCAATTCCGGAGTCAGCGGCTCGGCGTTGCGGAAGCGCGGATGGGCCGATGCCCAGGCGCTCGCAGCAAAGCCCATAAACCCGGCCAACAGACCGCCCCACTTCACCGCGTCGGCCGAGAGACTGATTTCTGTGAATGATTCAATCGTCTCGGCGATCGGGCTGGGGAGCGACAGGCAAACCGCCGCCACCATCCCGGACATCGCGAACGCAAACCGGATCGGCGTCCGCAGCGCGAGGTACATCAATCCGATCATGCCGGAGAGAAACGTCGTCGCGTAGCCCAGGTTGATCGTCGTCACATGCGTCGCCAACCAGAACTGCGTGTCGAGCACCGCGACCAGCACGGTGAAGGTGTCACCGTCGCCGCCGAGGAAGTGCGCGATCAACAGCGTCATGAATCCGCAGGCCGACGCCAGGATATTGCCGACGCCCAGCCGATAAATCCGCTCGAAGATCAGCCCCAACAGCACGATCCCCCAGCCGATGAAAACGGCGGTCGAATACAGATTCGTCACCGGCGGACGTCCTGAAATAATCATCCGAGCGATCAGCGCGAACATGTGCAGCCCGAACGTCAGAGCGATCATCGCGAACGCCGTGCGGTTGAGCGTCCGCTCGTAGCCGAGCATCCCGACTCCGGCGACCAAGAACGCGAACAAATACAACATCGACGCCAACAGGAACGGCTGGAAGAAGTTGAAGAACCACTCGAAGCCGATGCGGCTCATGCCGACTCCGCCGAACGAGCGCTCTTGCAAGGAACCACGATAACGGGCGACCGCCGCATTGAACTCCGAGGATTTCCCGTCCTCGTAGCTCTTCAAGATTTCACGCCACGACGTCATCGCGGGATTCACCGGACGACGCTCACCCTGAGTCAGCGCCTTGATGTCCGTCGCTTCGATTTTCTCGACATCCGGATAGCGTTTCGCCAGCCACTTGCGAGCTTGCGTCAATTGCTCGTCTTCTTCTGGCTCCAACCGACCGCTCCCCAACACTTGGTCGAGTTGCGTGGTGATGTTCTTCACGACGAACCGATGCTCCGGCCGTTCGTCGATCGGTTCGAGCGACTCGGCCAGCGTCAGGTAGTCCCATTGATCTTGATCGTCGGAGCCGGGCATCGGCGGCAGCACGAACGGCAGCTTGCTGCTCTTGAGTGCGGCGTGGAAACCAAGTGCCCGCTGCATCCGATCCAGCGGCGACTGAGCTTCCAGATTCGGAGCTTCGGCAAATCGCATCAGCGATTCGTACAACCCGAACTTGCGTTCGAATTCCAACGCCTTCCGTTCCTCGACGCTCAGGTTGCGAGTCCCTTTCTTGCGAGCCTCGTCGGTCTTCTGGCCGAGCAACACGAATCGCCGCTCGCGGAACGGTTTGTCCTTCTCATCGGGTTGCTCGACGATTTCTGCCATCGAGTATCGGAAGCCCTTGCGAGCGTCCAGATTCAGAGCCTTCAGCACTTCGAGGTTATCGATGCGGATGACTTTGTGACGCTTCGCCTCGGCCGGTCGAGCGACCAAGTCCATCAGCCAGCGGATCGCCGGTTCGGTGCGGGTTTTCGTTTTGCCGTTCTCTTGGATTTCGAGCTTGAACGTCTCACTGCCGGAGATGATCCGCAGCATGTTGCGAGCGTAAGTGTCGAACGGTTTGACTCGGCCATCGACGACCACCGGCAGATGTCCGACCGCCACGTAGTCAATGGCGTTCACCTTCAACGCGGGAGTTCTCGTCTTGCTGTAAACCCACATTCCCAGGACCAAGACCACCACCGTCGGCACCCAAAAAGCCGCTCCGTCGATGACAACGGCCGCCGTCGTCTTCGCTTCGCGAGCGCGCCGATCCAAGAAACGCAGCAGGGTCACCGAAAACTGAAACAGCATTCCAACTGCCACGATCATGCACGCGACGTACGGAATCATCCAACCGCTGTTCGTGACCACTTGCAGCGTCGTGTATTCCTTGCCTCCCGCCTGCGTGTAGCCGCTCTGATAAAACGTCTCGCCGGCGTACCGCAGCGGATTGTTCATCCAGACGTGATGCTCGAAATCCTTGCCGCGCGATTCATCGACGACGCGAATGTCCGACGAGTAATTCCGGGCCGTGCTCGTGCCGAGATAATTCGTGCCGTCCACGTCCTTCAACTCGACCGTGTACGGCTTGTAGTCGCGGCGGAACCGCAGCGAGAGATCGTACTTTTTGTCGCCGACTTCGATGGACTCGAACTTGTCCTGTTCGGAGAGTTGGACGGCGACGAGGTACGTCCCGATGTCCTCGCCGCCATCACGCTTGGTCAGTCGGACGTACGCCCCCGGCATGTCCACCTTGCTCATGGTTTCGACGCCAGTCGATGCTTCGAACGGCACCAGTTCGCTCGTTTTGCCGATGCCAGCCGTCGCTTTGATCTGCGCTTCGTCCTTCGTCGGTCGTGCGCGGGCGTTCTTGTGGAACTCCAAAACTTCAATGTCGAACGGCAGCAGTTCGTTCGCGATCTTGTCTTTGCCGATGCCGCGAATCAGCCGCGTATCCGGAATGACAACGTGCGTCTCAGAATCCGTCTCAGCGGACTCGACGACCGCCAGTTCGGCCGAACGGATGTCGCGGGCATAGTTGGTCTTCTCACCCTCTTCCAGCGAAATTTGAGCTTCAACCGCCAGCAACCCGACGAGCAACTCGCTGAACATCATCAGCCCGATGCCGGAGTGCAGCAGCACGATGCCGGCCCGTTTCTTGAAGACCATCACACAGCCGATCAGCAGCACGACACCGGACAACGTCCCCTTCAACAACTGCCACAGAATTCGCATCGACGAATCGTCGAGCACGTTGCCCCAAACCCACAGCCAAGCCAACAGCAGGCCAAAGCCCGCGCAACCGGTGGCCTTGATCCAAAACGGGATCGGAGCTCGATTGGTCACGTCGCTCGGTTCGCGATGGTTGATGCGAGCAGTCTCGTAGACCGCATAGCCCCAAACTCCGGTCAGCACAAACTTGAACAACAGCCACAACGCATTCCACGAGATCCAGCTATCCGTCTGCAGGCCATCCGCACTGGAACCGCTCACGACCACCATCCAAGTCGTCAACACTCCCAGCCCAATCATCCCGATGCCGGCCCACAGCCGATTTCCCTTCGCCTGAGCCTTGAACCGAATGCCATGAGCGGCCAGCAGGTTCAAGAACATCACGACGCCGATCAGCCGGCCACCCGGAAACGGAATCACCATCCAATTGGGAATGTCCGGCTTACTGGGAAAGAACGACGGCGGGAAGAAGATTTGCAGATCGATCCACGCCAAATTGCAACGGAAGTATTTTTCGACGACTTCCCAAATGTCCGAGTTCACCTGCGCCATCGTCCCGGCCAGCACCAGAAACGTCGCCATCGACAACAGCGCCACCGTCAGCTTCAGCGACGACAACGGCCGCAGCAGTTTCTCAACCAGCGGTCCGACCGCGATCTCCGATTCCATTGCCGAGCGATCCTTGAGGAAGTCTGCTGTTGCCATGATTGGTCTCCTGAGGATTGGTCTCTGAAATTTCAAATCGGAAATTTCAAATCTCAAACCTGCCGCTACTCAAACTTCACCGATTGTACGAACGCCTCGAACTTTGCTTTCTCGCGCTGAGCCAACTCGACGTCGCCGGTCAGCTTGAAGAACCACCCCGAATCGCCGCGTGGGAGAATCACGCCGATCGTGCAGCTCGGCTTTTTGGTTCTGACGTCGGTGCCGACCAGATCCACCAGCGTGCCGTCGCTGCCATCCACGGACAGAACTTTGGCGGACTTCGTCATCTCGGCTTGCGACCACGGCTCCAAGCCAAGTTGCCCGCGCCAACGATTGAGGTTCTGCAACAGATCCCCTCCCGCGCGGCTGACGGTCGTCTTGATCGACATCGTCCCGTCCGAAACCGCGAACGCCGCCAGCGAGAATTCGTTGCCCGCAGTTTCATTCCAACCTTCCGGCACTGTCCACTTCGGCTGGCCGGGCGACGCCGGAGCTTGAGCAGCAGGCTTCTCCGAAGCCAGAAAATTCACCAGCGTGATCTGCGTGCCGGCGACGTCAAGCTGCCGCACTTCGGCGTCCTTCGGTTGTTCCTCGGCCGAGAGATCGGACTGTTTCTTCTCAGGCAATCCGAGTTGTTCGCACCACAAATTGACGATCATCAGCGGCACGCCGTCGGTCGGACGATCCGGCGGGAACGGCAGACGAGTCACCGACACCGCCAGTTCCTCGCCGTCCCCTTTGACGGTGAGCGTCGCAAATCGCGTCGAGGTCCCTTCGGTCTCTTTGCGTTCGGTCCAGCCTTCGGGCAGCGTCCACTCTGGCGATGAGTTCTCCTCTTCGGAGAACTTCAGCGACTGCGTCAGGCTGAGAAAATTCTCCATCTGCGCAGCCGCGGCCTCCTTCGGCCCCATGAGCTTGAACACCCAAAAGGTTCGGCCGTGCGGAGCAATCGCCGCCAGCATCCGCTCGCCCGCTGGTTGGCCATGCCCGGCCGGCATCGGACCTCGCGGTGGGACATCGGCCACTTTGCGTTCCGAGTGCGGCAGCTTCTTGACGGTGTACCGTTTGATCTCATCGCGGTTCTGGCAACCGGCCAGCAGCAGGCCGAGCACCGCGCCAAGCGCGAACCACGGTCGGACACAAACCGAGCGAGGAACAGACGAGGAACGATCGCAAAACCGCATGCCGAAACCTTGTGATGTTGAGGCGGGTCGAACGAGGCAGGACGTCGATCATCGCCGACGCAGACTCAGGCGGGGAAACAGTGAGGATTCTACGGCTCGAACTTCGGCAAAGTCCAGAAACCTTTCACGCTCGGCCGCTACACGCCCGCCAATCTGTTCGACTTGCAGTCCGCATGTGAACATGCTGCCGCCCATCTCGACCAGTTCATCGCACGAAAGCGAAGTGGTCACACTGCAAGCCACCGGCACCGACGACGCCGGCCAATACGTCTTGCAGTTTGTCTTACCGCCCGGCTTACCGGTTGTCTTACCGCCCGGCTTACCGGAACGGGACGCGAAACCGCTTTCTTTGGTTCACTTCCCTGCATCATCACCCGACCGAGCCATCGAATGCGAAGCGACATCGAACAACGTAACGATGACTCCCGCACCGATTCGCAACTTGCACGATTTCCCTGGAGAAGTCGCAGTTTTCTCGGAGAAGTCAGATCAGATCGGTGGCGACGCGCGAGCCGAATCCATAGGCTCCGACCTCTTCGGGAGTGTTCGCGGCTCTGGTGACCGCCCTGGGCTTCAAACCCAGTGTGGCGTCTGAAAAGACGCTAGGTGGGTTCGATTCCCATCCACTCCCGCTTTGAAGTCACGACATCCGTGCGGCAAGTATTCGTGTTCGGTCTTGAGGTGAGGTGGCTATACTCCGGGCCACTCGGTGTGCCGTTGAACTGTCCTTCAGGAGCGTGTCATGCGGTGGCGAATCCTGTGGTTGACGTTGAGCCTGGGCGTGGCGTGCGGGTTGATTGGCATCACGTTTCCTTCGCTGGAAGCGGACGAGCCGAAAGAGGCTCAGAAGCCGGCCGAGAAAACGGACAAGGCCGAGAAGCCGAAGGAGGAGGCCAAGCCGCCGGCAGTAAATCCGCTGCAGGATTTGTTTCAGAAGCTGATGCCTCCAAAAGTCGATCCGCAAAAACCAAAGCCACCACAGCCGCGGATCAACATCAATATCAATCCGCGAGGTGCCGGTGCGAATGGTCAGCCGCTCGATCCGGATGCGCGGGATCAGATCGACGGGCGAGCAGCCAAGGATCGCAAGCAGGCGGAACTGCTCCGCAAAGCGAGCGCGGCGGCGCATGCTCAGGACTGGCAAGCGGCGTTGGAATTGACGCAGACGCTGCTGGCTCAGGAAGAAGACTCCGTCAGCCGCGTCGACAATGAATGGGTGTCGGTGCGTGAGCAGGCCATGCGGTTGATGCTGCGGATTCCTGAGGACGTGTTGCGCGGATTTCGTCAGCGGATCGGAGCGGAAGCCGCTCGACGGCTCGACGAGGCGGAGGAGTCGGGACGGATTGATCGGCTGGCTCATGTCGCGATGCGTTTCCTGGTGCTGGAACCGGGTCAGTCGGCGGCTCAGCGGTTGGCGGTGCGGCATCTCGATCGAGGCGAGTTTGCGTTGGCGACGCGCTGGTTTCGTTGGCTCGACGATGCGAAGGCGGCGATCACTCGCGAGCGGCACTGGCAGTTGCAGGCGGCGCTCGCGGCGAAGCAGGCGGGTGACAAAGACTCGGCCGAGAAGTGGCTGAAGAAAAATTCGCCGAACATCGATGAGGGGTCGGCGAACCGTCCGCCTCTCGATGATGAGCAGATCGAAATGCGCGGGACGAAAATTCGTGTCAGCGATTGGTGGTCGGCGCTGCCTAGCCGAGTCGTCACCCAAACGGCTCCGGCGGAGTGGCCGATGTTCTTCGGTGCGGCGAATCGAGCGGCGCTCAGTCGCGGGGGCGAGCCATTGTTGTTGCCGCGCTGGCAGCATCCGCTCACGCAGATGCAGCCGTTGCAGCGGCAGATCGAGATGCTCGTCGAGGACATGCACGATCAGAACCGAGCGACGATTTCGGTCTGCCAGCCGTTGCTTGTCAACGGCTGCGTTGTCATGCGGACGCTGGGCGGCGTGCAGGTCTTCGATGTCGAGACCGGACGAGCACTGTGGTCCACGGCCGAGCGATTCAAAGCCGAAGACTTGATCGGTCCTGGCAACGTGCAGCCAACCTACACCAACACCAACCGGGTGATTCGTGTCGTCAATGGCGTGCAACAAGTCGACTACAGCAACACGAATTGGGAGCAACATCCGATCGCGCAGTTGCTGTTTGCGAACGGGAACTTTGGAGTGCTCAGCAGCGACGGGCGGCAGTTGTTCTCGGTCGAGGACGACACGTTCGTGATGCAGCAGATGCAGATGTATTGGGGCAACAACGATCCGTCGAAGCAAGATGCTTTGCGGCGAAGTTGGACCAGCAACAAGCTGGTGTCGTACGACCTGCGCAACGGCCGGCCGTTGTGGGCGGTGGGTGGCGTCGAATCGAGCGAGGCGTTTCAGCCCGAATTGCCGGGTGTGTTTTTCTTCGGGGCTCCCGTCGCAGATGGCCATGAGTTGTTCGTGATCGGCGAACGAGACGGCGAGATCCGTTTGTTCTGCTTGCAGGCCGAGACCGGGAAGCCGTTGTGGACCCAATTGCTGGCGACGGCGGAGACGGTGATCTCGCGTGACATCGCACGGCGGCAATTCGTGGCGCAGGTGTCGATCGCCGACGGCGTGGTGATCTGTCCGACGACGGTGGGCTGGCTGGCGGCGGTCGATCGCGCGTCGCGGCAGTTGCGGTGGGTGCATCGGTACGCCGCGCCGCAAGCCAACAATCCACGTCGCGGAATGGTCGGGCAGCCGGTCACGCAGTTGATGCCGTGGGGGCAACGCTGGTTGCCGTCGGCTCCGGTGATCGTCGGCGATGCGGTCGTCTACACGCCTCAAGAATTGTTCGACGAACAGCAGACGCGCACGACCAGCATCGTGTGCCTCGGCTTGCACGACGGTGCTCGACGATGGCTGAAGCCGAAGGAGAATTGGCTGGCACTCAACGGTGTCGCGGACGGCAAAGTGCTGCTGCTGGGACAGACCAGCATCGGTGCGTTGTCGCTGACGAACGGCGACTCAGTTTGGAATCTGGCGATCACTCCCAATATGGACGGCGTGCCGAGTGGCCTGGGTGCGATTGCCGGTGACCGCTGGCATGTGCCGCTCAGCAGCGGACAAATTTGGACGCTCTCGCTCAAAGACGGATCGCGAACTGGTCGGCAGTGGGCGAACGCGGGGACACGGCTGGGGAATCTGGCTCTGTACCGTGGCGGAGTCGTCTCGGCTCATCCGGCCGGGCTGTCGTGCTTCGAGCAGCGTGAGTCGATCGCCGAACAAATTCGGCAACGCAAGGAACGCGATCCGGCCGACACGCTGGCGCTGTTGACGGAAGCTTCGATTTTGCAGCTTGAACACAAATCGACAGACGCGTGGAACATCTTGCAGCGAGTGAAGGCCGATTCGGTGCCGGCCGAGTTGAGGCCTCGATATCTCGATGCTCTGCGTGACGTGTTGACGGATGTCATCCAGCAGAACCCCACCGAGCGAGCGGCCGAGTTGGCGACGTTCGAGAAGTGGCTGACCGAGCCTGACGACCAATTGCAGGCGAAGCGGCTGCGAGTCGGTCATCTGCGTCTCAAGGACGAGCAAATCGCCGCGTTGGAATTGCTGCTGGAACTCTCGCGCGGTGACGGCGAGAAGGTGCTGATTTTGAGCGGGCCGCCGAAGACTGCGGTTCGATTGGATGCGTGGGTCGGTGGACAACTCTGGGAATTGTGGAGTTCGTTGCCGACTGAAAAACGCTCCGAGTTGGATGTCCGCATTGCTGCGGAGATTCTGAAACTCGGCGAGGCGACACCCGCGGCGCGGCGGCGCGGACTGGATCTCTTCGCGTTTCATCCCGCGACACGCGATCTCCGTTGGCAAGAGATCGAACTCGCGATCACCGAGCGCGACGTCTCTCGCGCGGAACTGTCGCTGTTGCGATTGGCGGAAGGCCAGGATCCGCTCGAAGCGGCGCGAGGCTGGCGGCGATTGGCCGAGTTGTACCGAACGCTGGACCTGAAGGATGACGCGGCCGCGGCTGGTCAACGACTGAGCCGATTGGCAGACGTCGCACTCGGTGACGGATCAACCGCGAAGCAGTGGGTCGAAAAGGAAATCGAAGCGGGACGGCTCGCTCGGACAACGGCGTCGCACGCGCCGGACTGGAGTTCTCTCGAATTCAAAATGCAGCGTTCGGTCGGGTATCAGGGCAACGCAGAGACGGTGCAGGAATGTGCGTTGCCGGATGCTCGCTGGCCGTTCTTCACGGCTCAGCGTTTTCAGTACCAGATGTTGAACAGCCCGATCGCGACGCAGCGGTTAGCGATGTCACGATTGGGTGACAGCCAGCTCGACTGGTCGTTGCCGCTGCGCAACAAGCTGACCAGCAACATGGGCTACGGAACCGTCATTCGCACCGTCGGTCACCAGATGCTGGTTTATCACCGCGAGGTGCTGCACCTGCTCTCACCGTTGGATCATCGTGTCGTGTGGACTCGCCCGCTGGAGTCTCGCGGCGCGAATTACCTCGATCCGATGCAGGCCGCTCGACGACAGACTCTGCCGATGCAAAACAACATCGAGTTTCTGTCACGTCCGATGGACCCGACGGACGAGATGACTCGCAACTCGCTGCTGACGCTCTGCACGCCGGAGTTGATCGGCTATCGAGGTCGTCGAGTGCTGACCGTGACTGATGCTGCGACCGGACAGTGGCGCTGGGAACTGCGTGACCTGCCGAATGACGCTCGCGTGCAGGCGACCAACGATTTCATTTCCGTCGCATCGCCGTCACGTTGGCCGAATGGACTGCTGCTGCGTGCTCGCGATGGTCAGTCCGTGTCGATGGTCGGCCAACATCCCGAACAATTCCAGTCGGCGAAGATGTCGCTCGGTTCCGACCTGCTGGTCGTGTCGAAAGGCGACGCGAACACGATCGCCGTGGAACGCTGGAATCCGCTGGCTCAAAAAACCGTGTGGCGCGACACGTTCCCGACGACGAACCAGTTTTCGTGGCTGGACGCACGCACGCTGGCGACCCTCGACAAAGAGGGCAAGCTATCGACGTTGGATGTTGATACTCATGACATGCAGACGCTGGGAACCGTCAAGTCGGCGGATATTTCCGGACTCAATCACCGTCGATTTCTCATCGCCGATCACGACCGCTTGTTCTTGATCGTCTCGGGGAACCAGACCAACACCTTCTTCGGCGACGAGTTCCCGACGGTCCCGGTCAACGGCAAGATCTTCGCATTTGATCGACGCGCCGGCGGAGAACTCTGGCAACAGAAAGTGGACAACCAAGGCTTGATCTTGAGCCACTTCGGCGCGTCGCCCGTGCTAATGTTCTCGACCCGCAGGTTCGAGATGCGTGGTCGAGTCCAGATGCAGGTCCAGAAACTGCTGATGCTCGACAAGAAGACCGGCCGCAAACAATTCGAGGATGAATTCACGAATCAGTTCAGTGGCTACCGCGGCATGAATCTCAACCTCGCAGAACGGCAGATCGAACTGCTGACCTACAACGACCGGCTGCGGTTGATCGGCAGCGAACCGTCGAAAGCCGAGAAGTAGCCCAGACCCTTGCGGTCTGGATGATTCGCGTGAATGTCGGAATCGTCCGACCCACAAGGAGTCGGGCTACAGAAATCTTGGGAACCGAATCACGGAACGTCATCTCTAACGGCGGTCCTGGAACTGGCCTGAAAGAATTGAGCGAACGACGGGAATATCGACGGCCGCTCGTCGCTCTTGAAGGCCACATCCTCAATCGCTGCTCGCTGCATGCACGAGAGCGATCATGTCTGGTAGTCGCTGGTCTCCAGCGAACGCTTTTTCCAAACCACGTTTCGACGAAGGGGGCATCATGCGCCGATTGCTTTGCGCGTTGTTGTTGAGTGCTGGGATGAGTGCCATGATCATCGGCTGCGGCGATCAAGCCGGCCAGCCTGCCCCAAGCGATGCGGCCGGCCAGCGGTTCATCGCTGTGAAGGCGGATCGGCCCATTGCCGATTTTGGCAAAGCGGTCATCGTGGAATCGGCACCCGGCGCATCACACGCCGACCTCGAAGGCTCCAACACCCAGGGCTAGCGCGCACTCTGGGAAGGATGGGTAAGTAGCTGGCGCGATTGAGGGAATGAAATTATTGTTGTCTCCGTGCGACGCGAATGGATCGCGTCTGGTTGAGGGTTACGGCACGGAGGTGTGGGATGTTGGCGTCTGAGAAT
>QWQF01000042.1 GCA_003669125.1 Planctomycetota bacterium | reverse complement strand
CGCCGCACTTTCCAGCCGTTGACGACATCGAAGCCCTCGTCGAGCTTGCTGAGGAAGTTGGGGATCTCCGCCGGATCGTCCTGCAAGTCGGCGTCCATCATCAGCAGGAGATCGCCGCGTGCGGCTCGCATTCCGGCGGTCAGTGCGGCGGCTTTGCCGAAGTTTCGCCGCAGCCGAATGCCGGAGACTTTTTCGTCTTGCGCGGCCAGTTGTCGGATCGCCTGCCAACTGCCGTCGCGCGATCCGTCGTCCACGAAGATGACTTCGTACTCGAGGCCGTGCCGTTCGCCGGATCGAACGATCTCCGTCAGTAACTGTGGCAAGCTCTCGCGCTCATTCAGCACCGGCACGATGATCGACAACATTCGCTGGTCCCATCCGGTGTTGAAGAGTGAAGAAGATCTGACTCCACGAAAGCCACCGTGAGTTTGGGGGTTCGGGATTTGAGTTTCAACGTCGCCCGTGTGAGACGCTGTTCTTCGCACTCTTCGTTGGGGGAGGGTTGAAGTGGGGGAGTCGATCGCGATTGGATCCCTCATCCGGACTTTGGCCATCTTCTCCCAGTGAGAGAAGGACTCCATGGGAGCGTCGTTCTCGATCCGATCTTCCAGCAAACTTGAGTCGATCTCGCCGCATCGCGGTCTCTTTGCGGAAACGCCGCTCAAACTGCTCGAAACACGGCGATTAGGCGTCGCAGCGGTCGTGAATTCGTCGGTGGCAGATGTCTGCAAATTCTTGTGGCTCGCGGTTGGACACGCCCGTAATTTGGTGGAATGGTTTTCGGGTCATTCTCTGCGCGGGCGGAGCTTGGCTCGGTTTGTCGCGCGACACAGATCGCTCCCCTCACATGCAAGGCTCCGCAAGATGCGATTCTCAAGTTGGTTGGACGCAGTTCGTTCAGGGAGGAAATTTGGTCGTTCGGTGCGTACACGTGCAACTCGGCTGAGTCGCGCGGCGGATGTGCGAATCGCCGAGACGCTGGAGACTCGCGTGGTGCCGACCGTCACGGTTTCGCCGGTCGGTGGTCCCGGAGCGATTGATCTGTTTATCGCGTCCGACAGCGGCGACGCGATCACGGTGCGAACGGATCCAACCGACTCGACGTTGGTCCAAGTGCTGGCGAACGGCATCCCGGTGGTTTCGGCTCCGACGGTCCTCGCGGCGGACGTGACGCATTTGGACGTGCAAGGTGGCGACGGCAACAACGTCATCGACCTGACCGGCGTCTCGGCCACCGAGTTCTCGAATCTGATGGGGGTCACGATCAACGGCGGTGACGGCAACGACTTGATCACCGGCAGCGACGACTTCGATGACCTGATCACCGGCGGCAACGGCAACGACACTGTCAGCGGCGGTGGCGGAGCCGACTCGGTCTCCGGCAACGACGGCAACGATTCGATCCTTGGCGGTGAGGGAGACGATTCGCTCGGCTCGACCAGCGCGTCGACGCGTGAAGACGGCAACGACACGCTCGATGGTGGCAACGGCAACGACACGCTCGGCGCGGGGAGCGGCACCGACAGCGTGATTGGCGGCACGGGCGATGACAGCCTGTTCGGCGGTTCGGGCAACGATCGGCTACTCGGCAACGATGGCAACGACACGATGACCGGCGAGTCGGGCAACGACTCAATGTCCGGATCGACCGGCGACGATTCGATGCTCGGCGGCGACGGCAACGACACGCTCGATGGTGAAGACGGCCTCGACACGCTCAATGGTCAGGCGGGCAACGACTCGCTGATCGGCGGCAACGACACCGACAGCCTGATTGGCGATTCCGGCAACGACACGCTCACCGGCGATTCCGGCAACGACACACTCAACGGCGGTCTCGGCAACGATTCGCTGTCGGGAGTTGACGGCGACGACTCGCTGTTCGGCGGCAATGATCTCGACACGCTCAACGGCGGCATCGGTAACGACAGTCTCAGCGGCGACGCGGGCAATGACTCGCTGACAGACTCGTCGGGCAACGACACGCTCAACGGCGGAGCGGACAACGACATCCTCACGACGGCTGGTTCGCCAACCGTTGGCGGGACTGGCGAAGACGACATCCTGCTGGGCGGAGCCGGCAATGACTCGATGACCGGCGGCGGCGGCAACGATTCGCTGGATGGCGGCTTCGGCAACGACACCGTGAGCGGCGGAGACAGCAATGACACGGTGCTCGGCGACGGCGGCAACGATTCGCTCAATGGCGGCGCGGGTGTCGATTCGCTCAACGGCGGTGCGGGGAATGACACGATCAACAGTGGAACTGGCGACGACGTCCTGACGTGGGTCGCGGCCAACGGTAGCGACACGTTTCAGAATGGCGGCGGATTCGATGCGGTCAATGTCGTCGGCTCGGCGGCGCCCGACACTTACACCGTCGCGAAGGCTAGCTCGGTGATGAAGATCACGAATGGCGGGCAGAGCCTGACGCTCGACCGCACGATCACTGGCGTGACGATCGACGGCGGTGCCGGCAACGACACGATCAACATTACGACGCTGTCGGGCGTCTCGCCAATGCTGCTGCTGGTCAACGGCGGCGACGACAACGACAAGATCAACGCCAACGGAGTCTCGCTGGGCAGCGTGTTGCTGCGGGCTTCGGGTGGACTCGGCGACGACACGATCACCGGTTCGTCGAACAACGATTACCTCGACGGCGGCGACGGGGACGACCGCATCACGGCGAACGGCGGCAACGACTCGCTGATCGGCGGCGATGGAGAAGACAGCCTCTACGCCGGAGCCGGGAACGACTTCGTCAATGCGGGCGACGGCGACGACACGATCACCGGCGAGGCGGGGAACGACATCCTCAACGGCAGCGGCGGCAATGACTCGGTCGATGCTGGCGACGGCAACGATACGGCGCTCGGCGGAACGGGCGATGACACGCTCGCCGGCGGAACGGGCGTGGATGTCGTGCGTGGCGAGCTTGGCTTGGACTCGATCAGCGGCGGCAATGGCAACGATCTGCTCGAAGGGAGCGACGGCGACGACATCGTGCGCGGCGACGGCGGCAACGATCTGATTCGCGGCGGCGACGGCAACGACAGCCTCGATGGCGGAGTCGGCAACGACACGCTGGTCGCCGGTGACGGCGATGACACCGCAGTCGGCGGCGACGGCGACGACGGCATCAACGGCGGCGACGGCGACGATTCGCTCAACGGCATGAACGGCAACGACACGATCATCGGCGACGACGGCAACGACACGATTCTCGGCGGAGCCGGCAACGACACCTGCCTCGGCGGCGAAGGGGACGATCTGGTCGTCGGCCAAGGCAACCCGGACACACTGCAAGGTGGCGGCGACAGCGGCGACGTGCTCGTGTACGACGATCTCTCCGAGGTTGACGAAGCCTTCGTGCTTTCGTCTGATATTCTGGCCCGGTTGGAAGCGACGTAAGCCTTCGGATTTTCACCCATGCCTGCGGATGAACTCGATCGACTGCTGGTGGCTCAGATTCGCCGCGGCGAGCCAGGGGCGTGGGAGGAGTGCATCGCGCGGTACGAGGGGCGGTTGCAGGCGTTCGTCGAAAGCCGGCTCGGTAACCGCGTGACCAGCGAGGATGTCGTGCAGGAGACGTTCCTCGGCTTCCTCATCAGCTTGCCGAACTACGACGACACGACGCCGCTCGAAAGTTTTTTGTTTTCAATCGCAGCTCACAAGCTGACTGACGTGCTGCGCCGTAACGGTCGGCGGCCGGAGTTGGCGTTGCTGCTGGAAGACTCGAACGGCGGCGCGCGCGAGCTGGCCGGTTCCGGTCGTGCCGCCTCCAGTCTGTTTCGCAGCGCCGAACGTCAAACGACCGAGACCGCCGCGCTTGCCGATGCGTTACAGCGGCTGATCTCGCAGTGGTGGGAACGTGGCGAATTCGAGCGGCTCAAGTGCATCGAACTGCTCTTCGTGCTCGGCTGGAAGAACAAAGAGGTCGCCGAGCACCTGGCGATCACCGAACAAGACGTCGCGAACCACAAGCACTTCGTGGTCGCGAAGCTTCGTGAGTCAGTCGAAAAGTTCCGGCTCGACGCCGATCGCTTGGCGCAGTTGGGACTGAGCGATTCGTAGCGGGATGCTCACGGCTTGCCGGCGGACTTCGTCGCCGATCCGGAACCGTCGGGCCAGGGACCGTCCGCAATCAGAAGCGTTTTCTTGTCCTTGGGACACTTTCCCGCTCCCGGAACGCGAGTGATCTCGTTGGGGGGCGGGACCGGATACCACTTCTGACACGTCGGACAAAAAAGAGCGGGACGCAACGTAAGCTTTCCGGTCGTCGGATGCGCGGCGGGAAACGACGCCGCGATGTCATGCACCACCGGCTGCATGGTCACGGCATCGACGTAGACTATTTTCTTCGGAGCGTTCGCGTTCGGGCCAGACTCTCCACACCCCGCGAGGAGTCCGACGAACGACGAAACGTCGTTGAGATTTCAAAAAAACAGACATGCGGCAATCCTCATTCACCGGCGGGGTCGATGCGGAAATGCCGCAACCGAGTCTCCACAGGTCCGTCAAGAAACACGACGGTCTGCGAAAGGACTTGCACGGCCGCGAATTTCCGCGTGGCCGGATTCGCTGCCGGCACCGGAGGCCAATAGAACGGAGGCGGATAATCGACACCCGACGATCGCGACAAATAGTAGCCGTTGTACGCGTAGCCGCTTGCAGGACGTACGAAGCGAACCGATTCCAATTCGTTCACTCCCAGGTCAGGGCATTGGAACGACTCGTAGCTAGCCTCCATGAACGGAGCGAGCGGTCCCTTTTTTTGAACGTGAGCTACTGCGACGGATTTGGATTGTCGTAGTCCACGGTCCCGAACCAAAACTGGGCCTTGCCCTGTGCCGCGCCGGTGCCCAAGAGATTGTTGATCCGCGTCGTGCCCTCGATGACATACGGGATCATCATGCCGTTGCACGTCTCCGAGTAATTGTGCAATGCCAGAACCAATTGCTTCAGCGAATTGCGGCACTGCGTCGTCCTCGCGGCTGCGCGAGCTTGTTGCACGGCCGGCAGCAGAAGGGCGATCAGGATGGCGATCAGGATGGCGATGACGACCAGTAACTCGATGAGCGTGAAACCAGAACGACGCGAACGTCCGAACGAGAGCGACATGACAATTCTCCGTTGTCAAAACGACCCACGCAGAACTTCCGACCGACGCAGTCGCCCGCTCGCGGAGGACGCGCGGGGACATCGTCACCTCGAATGATCGAGAGAACTGCCGCGCCGCAAAACATCCGCGAATGAGAATGCCACGACTCGTTCGGAGCGAGTTCTGTGAGCCAAGTTCTTGAACGGCAGCAGGGCAGGTCTTCTGGCTCCCGGATCGGTCGACTAACCGCGCCTTCCCAAGCATCCTGCTCAGTGGTGCTGGCGGCGTTCGTCCCCGGTTACAGCGGCGGGACTGCGACAGATTCGCACTGTCTTCCCTGTTCTCCCGGCAGCAACAGGCTCCCAGGCACCCGTGTCGGGGCGGGGTCGTTTCGAACCGAGTTTCGATTGCAATTAAGTTCGATGCCGGTCGTGATCCCGCGGCACAAGTTGCTCGGTGCACGCGGTCGGCCTAGTATGACCGCGTTGTCTGAGGATTTCGGTCAAACGTTCCAACAATGCAACTCTTTCGCACGTCTAAGACGAGTCTGACTTCTCGGTATTTTCATTCTGGGGACGATTGTGTCGGAATCTGAAAAAACTCCCGCTGCGGACACCGTTGTTTCGCCGCCTGAAGTGGTCACCACTGTTCCCGGATCGGCGTCGCTTCAGAGCGAGCCCGTGACCCCTGCTCCCACCGAGGAGCTTCCGGAATGGGAACCGCTCACGCCGGAGTTGGTTGAGGATGAAGCCATTCGTGGCGACGTCATGCTTCGCTGGGCGGTCGTGTTCCTCGCGCTGCTCATTGGCTGCCGGCAGATTGTCGAGACGTCGACACTGACGCATGTGAAAACGGGGCAGTATCTGGCAGTTCACGGATTTTGGCCGCCCGCGAACGATGTGTTCTCGGCGACGGCCGGCGAGCGTCGCTGGGTCAACTTGTCGTGGCTGTGGGATTTGATCTCCAGCGGGTTGTTCGCGGTCGGCGATGGAATTGGTTTGTCGCTCGCGACGGCACTGCTGGTGGCCGCGACCTGGTGGCTGCTTGGCAAGACCAGTCGCGAGGGCGTTTCGAGTTGGTTTGGTTCGATTCTCGGTGCGTTGACGTTGCTGGCTTGTCATCCGCAATTTTCCGGTCAGCCAGAGACACTCACGCTGCTCGGATTGGCGGCGACATTTTGGTGGTTGCACACCTGGCGGTCCTCGACGTTCGCGCCGGCTTCGGCGAGCACCGCCGCGCTCTCCGGCCATCCGATGTCGCTGTGGTGGCTGGTGCCGGGGTTCACGCTGTGGAGCAATCTCGACAACCGCATGTTCCTGGGACTGGCGTTGCTGTTGTTGTGGGGACTCGGCGAAGTCGTCGGGAACTCGTTCGGGCGTGCGGCGTTGACGGCGGCGCAGCGGATGCATTTTTGGAAGGTCGTAGGAATGTGCATCGTTGCGAGTTGCCTGAATCCCTTCGGCGCGCAGTCGCTGTCGTCGCCGATCGCGCTGTTCGGCACCGAGTACCCGGCGTGGCGTCTGTATGCCTTGGCGAGTTCTGGTTCGGAAGAGACCGGAGCGTTCCCCTTGCTGACGGCCGACCTGTGGCAGTCAGGTTCGGGACGCTTGCCGCTGGTGGCGGGTCTCGCCGTGTTGGCGGCGGCGTTGGTGTCGATCGCGTTGAATGCTCGGCGAGCGAATCTGGGGGACGTGTTGACCTTCGCAGGCTTCGTCGCGTTGGCCGGATTCGCGTCGCACGAACTCGCTGCTGCGAGCGTCGTGGCCTGTGTGATCGGAACGCTGAACGCTCAGCAGTGGTATCAGTCGAGCTTCCGGCAAGGGTATTCGATCGAGACGAAAGAGTTGCTGTTCACGCGCGGCGGCCGAGCGATCACGGTGTTGGCCTTCTTCGCGTTGGCCGTGATGTCGGTGAATCAATCGCTGTTTGGCGCGGCAGGAAAGCGCGTTGGGATCGGCTTGTCGAATCAATTGCGAGCCATGATCGACTCCTATCGCGAAGCGACGGCCGATTCGTTCGACGATCGGCCATTCAATTTTGTGCCGCGTCAGGGAGACGTACTGCTGTGGATCGATCAGAAGCCGTTCCTGGACAGCCGGCTGGCGCTGTTCGCGAAACGCGGTGGGACCGATCTGCTCGCGTTGCACGATCAGGCGAGGCAATCTCTCGCACGGTCGACGAATCCCAATTCCGAATCCGATCCCAACACGACCAGCGCCGGCTCTGGTCAACCACGGGACGAGTGGAAGTCCACCTTCGACCGTTTTCAATTGACTCACGCGATCCCACGATTGTTCGGCGGAAATCCCGCAGTCTATTTTCGGATGCTGCTCAACCCGGATTGGCAGCTGACGCACTTGGGATCGCACTGCGCGGTTTTGTACCGCCGCGATGCAACCGCGCCCGAACGGCTGCGGTTTTTGGAGCGACATCAACTCTCGTTGCTGAAGTTGGCGTTTCAGACGAAATCACCAACGGTGATGCGCGTCGATTGGCCGCGATTCCGCACGTCGTTTCAGATGTCGCTGAGTCCGCCGGAGGCTCGCGTTTCCAACAAAGTGCTGGAAGCAGAAAATTTGATGATGCACTTGCGGGCGATGATGGAGGGGCAATTGTCGATCGAGCAACCGATGGCGGTCGCCATGGCACACTTGGCGATCCGCAAGGCCAACGCTGGATTGGCGGAATTCATCGACGACGCAGCCGCCTACCAGGTTCTGGGAGAGGCGCACTCGTTTTTGCTCACTGCCGAGAATTTCATCGAGCAAACTGGCGGCGTGCCCTACGTCAACAAACTGCGTTTCCATCAGGCGCTCGGAGCGTACTACCAGGCGATCCTCTTGCAACCGAAGTCCATGATTTTGCGAGACCGGCTACTCGACCTGTTGAAACGTCACAATCGCTTCGACCTGATGCTGCGGGAACTCCGCGTCATTGAGGACCTCGATTCTCCCGTCAGCGATTTCGACGACCCCCACCAAGACGAACTGTTTCAGCATCGAATGGATTTGCGGAGTCATTGCGAAAGTCGATTAGCCACCATCCAAGAGCAAATCGGGACGAAGCTGGACAACGGAGTCAGTGGCGCGGAGTTGGCTCCACATGTGTACTCATCCGGCTTCGTTTTGGAGGCTCTGCGGTTGCTGAATCTCGATCAAAAAACCGTCGCTGAGTCTTCGGAATTAGTCGTTCTGCAAAACCTACTGCGGCTCGAAGCGGGGGAGATCGAAACGGTTTATGGTCTGTTCGAATACGAATCAGAATCGAACAGGTCGGCTTGGCGCATTCCGGCGGCATGGGCTCGACTCGCGCATGGAGAACATGACAAGGCGATTGAGTTGTGGGCGACTCACATGGACTTCGCACGCAAGTCGTCCGTGTCCGCCGTCTTAGCCACCTTTCCGATGATTCAATCGCCGTGGCACGTTCTGGGGCATCCCAACGTCTGGCCGACGCAGCACGGATTGCTGTTCGCAGAAGACCAATTGCTGTCAGGCGACGAGATTTCGACGCTGCTGTGGAACACCGCGATGTGTCAGCTTGAAGCGGGTGATCCGCAATTGGCCGGCAAGACAATGGCCGGCTTGCTGGAAACCAATCCGGACACGCCGCTGCGTCCGCTGATCCGCTTTTATTTGTTTGTCATCAACGAAGAGCTGATCGATGCTGAGCCGCCGTCCGATTGGATTCCGATCGACGGGGAACTGTTCGCGCCGGATGATGCCACCGAATCAGAAAAAAAATAGCCCCGGCCACAAGGACCGGGGCTACGCAGGTTGTTGTGGTGCGGGCGTCTCGCCTGCACCAGTTCGGTGATCTCCGTTTGTCGGGTGCAGACGAGACGCCCGCACCACAACAACGGCTAGTCCAGAATCTTCTTCGTGTCGGCGATGACAGCCTTGGCCTTGGAGGCTTTGAACTCGCCCTTGGCGAAGGCGTGGCTGACTTTCACCTTGCTGTCGACCCACATCGTGACGGTCAAGTCAGCCTTCTCGGCGATCTTGTAGTCTTCCGGGCCGGCGATGCCGTCGAAGACGGTCAGTGGAACGTTGGTCAAGCCACCTTCTTTCTTGGCGATTTCTTTGAGCTTGGCTTCGTCCTTGTCCGGATCGTTCGTCAGCAGCGTCACGAACGCGGCCATTTTCTTGTCGCTGTTCTCGCCGACGACACCGTTAATTTGCTTGACGAACGCGACGACTTCTGGGGTCATCTCGCGGGCGAAGATGTTGACCACCGGACGATCACCGAATTTGCAGCGATAGCACAGCGACGTGCCTTCGCTGGGGCCGGTGATGTCCTTGACGTTGTAGGCGGGTGGCCTGTCGCCGATTTGCAGGCCGGACTTCAGTTCGGCCGCGATCAACGCTCCGGCGAACATCGCGCTCGCCACAAATGCCACAGACAAAATTCGACGCATTTCACTCTCCTTGGGAATTGAGAAACGGAACTTGGAAGGAAACCGAAAGACTGTTTTCACGCTCAGCGTGGAAACGCACATTGCCACGACGACGTTCGCAAGACCATCCGACCGGTCAGCCTTGCGTCGCCCGATGGTGGGAAGCTCGCGAGGGTGACGAGGACAAGCGGAAGACCGGACACGCCGCCGCAATTAGACAGCCATTCAAGTGAAGCCTGAAGAAACGGCGGCGACTGGATTCGTCAGGTGACAATACGCGCGAACCTCGGCCGCAATAACGCGGCGCATCAGCGACTCTGTTGGAAACAGTCGCAAGTTCACGAGCGAGACTCCTAGCAGAGAATTCAACTCCGAAACGCCACAGAACTCTAGCGTGACCCGATCGCTCCGAAAAGGATTCCGCATTGTTGCCAGCGAGGGAGTGCGGCTAGAACCCCCGACCCGAACGCAGGAGCCAGTTCATGTTTGACGTGTTGATTCGCCATGCCACGATCATCGACGGGACGCGCGCCCCACGATTCTCAGCCGACATCGGCGTCCTCGGAGATCGCATCGACTCGATCGGCGATTTGTCGGCCGCCCAGGCCCGACAAACGATCGACGCGACGGGACTTGTCGCCGCTCCCGGTTTCATCGACGTTCACACGCACGCCGACGGTTGGCTGTTGAAGTCGCCGCACCTGTTGCCCAAGACGCTGCAAGGCTTCACGACCGAAGTGCTGATGGCCGACGGCATCTCGTATGCGCCGGTCACTCCGCAGACCTGGCGCGATTGGGTTTTCTATTTGCGAGCGCTCAATGGCATGTCGCTCGGCGAGTATTCGGGCTGGCATTCGATCGCGGAATTCCTGGACTGCATCGCCGGGCACAATGTTCAAAACGTGATCGCGCAGGTGCCGTACGCCAATGTCCGCTCGGCCGTGTGCGGCTGGGGGCGGCAGCGGCCGGATGACTTTCAAATGCGGTCCATCGTTCGCGACATCCGCCGAGCAATGGACGAGGGAGCGGTCGGACTTTCGACCGGACTGGACTACATCGTGCAGTGCTTCGCCTCGACCGACGAACTGGTCGCCGCGTGTCAGCCGGTCGCCGAGCAGGGCGGGCTGTACGTCACTCACATGCGGTACAAGCTCGGCCTGCTGCCGGCGCTGCGCGAGGCGGTCGAGATCGCTCGTCGATCGGGGACCAAGCTGCATGTCTCGCACTTGAAGGCACAGACTCCGCAAGCGGCCGACGAAGTGCTGAGCTATCTCGACCGCGAGGCGTCCCGCGAAGTCGATTTGACGTTCGACGTCTATCCGTATCAATCCGGCTCGACGATGTTGAGCTATCTGCTCCCCTACGAAGTTTGGGAGTCCGGCCCGATCGCGGCCGTCGAGCGACTGCGCGATCCGGTCGTGCGAGAACGCTTCACGCGCGGGCTGACCGAGCATCGCGTTGAGATCGACAAGATTCACATCGCCTGGGTCGGCAGCAAAGAGAACTCGCGGCATCAGGGGAAACTGCTGAGCGATTTCGTGGAGAGCCGCCACTCGTCACCCGGCGACGCGCTGGCCGACCTGCTGATCGAAGAGCGACTCGCCGTGCTGCTGGTCGTGAATGAAGGGGACGATCCGCTGGTCACTCCGTTTTTGCAGCATCCCAAACACATGGTCGGGACCGACGGCATTCTCTGCGGTTGCGTCAGTCCGGTGCGAGCATCCGATCGCACCAAGTCTGCGTCCAGCGACAAGCCGCTGGACGCGTTGCGATTGGAGGGACGTCCGCATCCGCGCGTCTTTGGATCAGCCGGCCGCGTGCTGGGACCATTGGTGCGCGATGTGAAACTGTTCTCGCTGGAGGATGCCGTCCACAAATTGTCGGGCTATGCCGCCAGCCGTTTTGGACTGAAACAGCGCGGCGAGTTGAAGCCCGGAAACTTTGCCGATCTCGTCCTGTTCGATCCCGACACGATCTCCGATCAGGCGACTTACCTGGAACCGCTTCAGCCGACGATCGGAATGCAGGCCGTGTTGGTCAACGGGACACCGATCATCGAAGCCGGTCAGCCGGTCCCACCGGAACGGTTGCCGAGCACGTTGCCCGGACGTCACCTGCGCTGCGAGCGGTAACGTGGCCGACGCAGCTTGCGTCCGCCACGGTTCATCACGCGCCACCAGTCGGCGGCGGTTCGGAGTATGGCCCTTTCGACTTCGGCCCCTTCGTGCTGACGACGGTCAGCACTTCGTTGGCTTCGACCATCACGCGCCGCGAATCGTCGTAGGCGATCATCACTTTGCGAGCCAGAATCTCCAGCGAGACGACTCGCCCCTGCCCCGCCTTGGTCACGACCGTGGCACCGACCGGAGGCAAGTCGCGCAGGTGTTCCTCGTAGGTGTCGTACTCGTATCGCAGGCAACACTTCAGCCGCCCGCAGCGTCCGGAAATCTTGTTCGGGTCGAGCGTCGCCTTTTGCACTTTGGCCATCTTCATCGTGACCGGCGGCATCTCACGGAGATGCGTGTTGCAGCAGACCGGCTTGCCGCAGTCGCCGTAATCGGCCAGCAATTTGGCTTCGTCCCGAATGCCGATCTGCCGCATTTCGACCCGCAGTTTGAAGTGCCCCGCCATGAGGCGGACCAGGTCGCGGAAGTCGATCCGCTTTTCCGAGACGTAATAAATAATGATCCGCTCGCCACCGAAGAGTCGCTCGATGTCGATGAGTTGCATCTGTAACTTGCTCTCGGAGATGAGCCGTCCGCAGTCCGCGAAATCCTGCCGCTGCGAGGCGACGACTTGATCGCGCTTGCGGAGATCTTCAGCCGAGGCGATTTGCAGAATGCGGCCAGTCTCGTCGGTGCGTCCCAGATACTTTCGCGTTTGCTCGGACGCGGGGCAGAGCACTTCGCCCCACTCGACACCACGGTCGGTGCGGACGACGACCGCCGTGCCGCGTTCGATCGAGTCGTCGTACTTTGCCGAGAACTCGCCGACGATTCGCATGATGCCGTAGCGGACAATGTGGTTGGCCATGTGGATTCCTCTGGAGTGCGGTGTGTCAGCACCGCTTTGGATGATCCGAATTAGGAAGCTACCGGAATTCGCACTCGCGGCGGACGGATGCTTTTTAGTCGTTCGAGTTCGGCATCCGCATCACGCATCGCCCCCTCGGTACTTTCGTGAGTCATGATCACCAGCGGAACCGTCACCGGCCCGCCGGGGATCGCTGCGGACTCGGCTTCCTTTTGGATGACCGACGCGATGCTGATGTTGTGCCGGCCGAGAATGTCCGCGATGTCGGCGAGCACATGCGGTCGGTCCTCGACGTTGAATCGCAGATAAAATCGGCGGCGGACTTCCGTCGCCGGCAACAGCGGCAGCGGCGAGTGCTCACGCCAAATGTCGAGCCGAGAAAACGTGAGCTGTGCTCGGCCAACCGCCATGTCGATCAGGTCGGCGACGACGGCCGAAGCGGTCGGCATCTCGCCGGCTCCCGCGCCGGAGTACCACAAACGCCCGACCGCATCGCCAGTCAGTTCGACCATGTTGAACGCGCCGGAGGTCTTCGCCAGCGGTTGATCCGACTTGACGAGCGTCGGCTGGACGTGCATTTCGAGCTGACCTTTGACGAGCCGCGCGGTCGCCAGCAGTTTGACGCGATAACCGAACTCGGTCGCGTTCCGCAGGTCGGGAAGTTCGAGCTTGTCGATGCCCGTCCGCTGAAATGCCGACACCGGCACCTTCGTGCCGAACGCAAGCTGGCTGAGCAACACCAACTTCTGAGCCGCATCGGTGCCATCGACATCCATCGTCGGATCGGCCTCGGCGTAACCCAGTTGCTGTGCCTCGGCCAGCACGTCGGCATACGGCCGAGCTTTCTCGTGCATCTCGGTCAGAATGAAATTGCTGGTCCCGTTGATGATCGCCTGGATCGACGTGATTTGATTCGCCGTCATTGACTGCCCAATCGCCGCGATGATCGGGATGCCGCCAGCGACCGCCGCCTCGAAGGCGACCGTGCGTCCGAGTTCGCGAGCACGTCGAAAGACCTCGTCGCCATGTTCGCAGAGCAACGCCTTGTTCGCCGTCACGACGTCTTTGCCCGATTCGAGCAACCGCAGCATGATCGTCCGCGCCGGCTCCAGGCCGCCGACCAAATGCAGAGCGACGTCGATCTCTTTGTCGGCGTAGACGGCTTCGAGATCGTCCGTGATCAAGCCGTTTGGCAACGCGACGGCTCGCGATTTTTCGACGTGCTGTACGGCGACGCGGCGAATTTCGATCGACCGACCGGCTCGGCGAGCAATCCGCTCCGCCTGATCGGTGAAAATCCGTGCGACGCCCGTGCCGACGGTCCCCATTCCGATCAACGCGACTCGCAAGGGGGCAATCTGCATGAGACTCTTTCGGAAACCGCTCGATGATCGGTGAGAGTGAGGAAATCAACGGCTCGTCAGAACGACAGCCAGAGGGCGGGCATCGTAGCAGTTGCTCGCGGAGGCGACAGTCTGAGTCCGCCTGCCGCGTGGCTTGCCAATCGTCGTCCCGCTTCGTGGACGTTGTCTGGCCGACCGATACACTGCCCGTTCCGTTTGCTGTTCGTTCAACGCTTCGAGAGGGAGAAGAGATCATGAGTCGGCTGGCTGCTGGTGTCGCATCGTGCTGCTTCGGATGGATTCTGATGGCATCGGCCTCGGCGGATGACACGCCGGTGAAATGGGAGCGGATCAAGCTCGAAGAAATCTTCCGCGCCGAAGGGGTCGCCGTGGCAGATGTCAACAAGGACGGCCGCCTGGACCTGATCAACGGCGAAGCGTGGTACGAGCAGCCCAGCGATCCAAGCGTGTTCAAGTCCGGAGACTGGAAGAAGCATCCGTTGCGAGCCGACGGTCTCAAGGACTTCAAAGCCGACGGGGGTTACAGCCGCAACTTTGCCCTTTGGACGTATGACATCAGCGGCGATGGTTGGCAGGACGTCATCGTCATCGGCTTTCCGGGCGTCCCTTGCCATTGGTTCGAGAACCCGAAGGGCAAAGAAGGCCCGTGGGCAGAGTACGAAATCTGGCACAGCGCGGCCAACGAGACGCCGCAGTTCCAAGACATCACCGGCGACGGCAAGCCGGAACTCATCATGAGTTCCGAGACCGAACAGATGATGGGCTATCTGGAAATCCCAGCTCCCGCACAAGCCACGAAGAAGTGGACTTACACGCAAGTCAACGGTGAGAAGCTTGGTCCGCAATTGGGGCATCGCTACTACCACGGTCTCGGCTTGGGTGATGTGAACAAGGACGGCCGGAAGGACATCGTCATCCCGCACGGCTGGTGGGAACAACCGGCGAAGTTGAACGACGGACCCTGGACGTTTCACAAGCATGTGCTCAAGGGGAACGGCGAAGGGAACCCGGAGACTGCCGCCGACATTTACGTCGATGATCTCGATGGCGACGGCGACAACGACATCCTGATGAGTGCCGCGCATCACATCGGCGTGTGGTGGTTCGAGAACGTCGGCGGCTCGCCCGATCCGAAGTTCAAGCAACACCTCATCGACGACACGTTCTCGCAGACGCACGCGCTGCACTACCAGGACGTCAACGGCGATGGCGTCAAAGACCTGATCACCGGCAAGCGGTTTTACGCTCACGGTTCCGGCGGCGATCCCGATCCGAAGGGTGAGGTCGTCATGTTCTGGTACGAGATCAAGAAGACTGCCGGCAAGCCGCCACAGTTCACGAAGCACAAGATCGAAGCGGGCAGCGATACCGGCATCGGCACGCAGTTCTACGTCGGCGACTTCAACGGCGACAAACTGCTCGACATCGTGCTGAGCAACAAGAAGGGCACGAACGTGCTGTTGCAAAAACGCTAGAGCGGCTACCGAACTCATGCCGAACCTCTTCGCCAAAGATCGGATCATCGCGCCGCCAGGCTTCAATCGGTGGCGAGTGCCGCCCGCCTCAGTCGCGATTCATATCTGCATCGGCTCGGTCTATGCCTGGAGCATTTTCAATCCGCCGCTGATGAAGCTGCACGGAGTGGTCGGCAGCGCGGCGGACGATTGGACGCTGTCGGAAGTGACGTGGGTATTCACGGTCGCGATTGTGTTTCTTGGCCTCTCGGCGGCGGTCGCTGGGAAGTGGCTCGAACGAGTCGGGCCGAGACTCGTCGGTTCCGTCTCAGCGTGCTGCTGGGGTGGTGGTTTTCTGATTGGTGGCGTCGGCATCCTGACGCACCAGTTGTGGCTGCTGTATCTCGGCTACGGCGTGGTTGGCGGGATTGGTTTAGGACTCGGCTATGTTTCGCCGGTGAGCACGCTCATCAAGTGGTTTCCCGACCGACGCGGCATGGCGACCGGCTTGGCGATCATGGGCTTCGGCGGCGGAGCGATCATTGGTGCTCCGCTGAAGGAGTCGTTGATGTCGGCGTTTTATCAGCCGCCGCGATACCTCGGCACGGTCGAGTCTGTCGAACTCAAGACGGAATCCGGCCGGCGATTCGCGAACGTCGAGGGGCAATCGCGCGACGTCATCGTGGTCGGCAAGAACGAAATCTCGCAGATGTTGGTGACGGGGAACGAGGGCGTGTACGTCGTCGGCACCGGCCGAACCGGAGTCGCCGAGACGTTCTTCACGCTGGGGTTGGTGTATTTCCTCGTGAT
>QWQF01000218.1 GCA_003669125.1 Planctomycetota bacterium | reverse complement strand
TCGGCAAACTGGTTTGAAACGGCAACTCGCAGAACGACAAGATTCAGCGTCAGTTCGTGGAAGTCATGGGCAAAACGGTTCGAGCGTCACTTGCCTTGGCGGGTCATCCATTTCTTCCAGTCCCGTTCGAGCGTGTCGAGTTCGCCGAATGTGGATTGGAATTCGCGCAGCCGATCGTCCGGGGAGTCGGCAATCAGGCGCGGTTTGCGCTGAACCGACTTCAAATAAGTCACGGCGTCGTCGCGCCGTGTCTTGAGCAGGAAGAAGGTCAGCGCCCAGGACTCGGAGTACGCGGCTCGCGCTTGCTCGGCTTTCAAGAAGCTCGCGTCTGATTGAATAAGGTCTGCCAGCGGCAACATCTCGCGCGGTGTGCGGAGAGTCTCGCGGAAGTCTTTCAGCCGCGGAGCGTTCACGCGGCCGATCGTTTTCCAGCCGGTGCGGCTGTCTAGGTCGGGCACCTCGAAGAACATCGCCATCCCCTCGGTCAACCATCGCGGGTTATCGGCGTAGCGCGTGTGCAAGCCGCTGTTGAACGCGAGCTGATGCGTCACCTCGTGAACCATCGTCGCGACATTGAAAGAGGATGCTTCGAGCTTTCTCCGAATGTCTCCTGCGGTCTTCGCGGGCGTTGAATTTGGGCCCGCCGTCAGATCGAACAGGATGATCCGATTCGTTGGCTCAGAGAAATATCCCGGAGCCTGCGCCGCGTCGGGGCGGTCGTGCTTCGTTGCGAACTCGGCGAACTCGGTCCGATCCTTGAGCACGACGGCCGGCAACGGAAACTCTGACTCGCGCAGTTCGAGCCCCGCCTCCGTCCAGTACGCATGAAAAGCATCGTGCAGCCGCTCAAAGAGTGAACCGCACCACTCGGCATAGACGCGACCGGCAGTCGAACAGACAACGAAATGCTTGGTGACGACGACCTGCGTCGACGTCTTGATGCCGAATTCGGCCACCTCGCGAGAAAGCTGTTCACCGAGTTGCTCCGCGCTCAGTGGCTGGAACGAGTCTCCCGTCTCATCTCGATTCTGAAGCTGCTTGGGAGTCACGTTCCACAAGCGGCCGTCACGGCCTTCGAGCAGCAGTCCGCCGTCCTGTGCTTCCAGCAGCACGCGCGATTCGATCGTGCGTGTGACCGACTTCGAGTCGTTGAACGTGACACGTTGCAGTCGCGGCGGTGGTGGATCGTCATCGTTGGAAAAAACCAACGTGGCGGTGGCCATGACAGTCAGAACCGCAACCAAGAGACACGAAGTCCTCAGACCGACTGCTCCTGATTTGTACCGCGACATGATCGAACCTCTGTTGATCGCAGCACTCTCGCGGAGCACTGGCTGCACCGCAAGACAACTCACTGTCGAGCCCCCGACTGGCAATCTCAGCACGACGTGCAAGCGAGTGATTCTTCCCGAACAATCACTTGCTTGCGCGTCGTACTGGTGCCGACTACGATTCGTTTCGATTAACTCTCATCTGAAAGTCGCCACATGATGTCCACTTCTTCCGATCCCGCGAAACAAGCCCTCAAACGATCGCAACCCAACTCACTTGGCTCCGAGACCAGCCCCTACTTGTTGCAACACGCTTTCAACCCGGTGGATTGGTTTCCCTGGGGCGACGAAGCCTTGTCGCGGGCCAAGCAATTCAGCAAGCCAATCTTCCTCTCGATTGGCTACAGCGCCTGTCACTGGTGCCATGTGATGGAGCACGAGAGTTTCGAGAACGGTGATATCGCGTCGCTGATGAACGAGCTCTTCGTCTGCATTAAAGTCGACCGTGAAGAGCGGCCGGACCTCGACCAGATTTACATGTCCGCCGTGCAGATGATGACCGGCCGCGGCGGTTGGCCGATGTCCGTGTTTCTGACTCCGGATCTGCGGCCGTTCTTCGGTGGTACGTACTGGCCGCCGACCTCGCGAATGGGCATGCCGGGGTTTCGAGACATCTTGAAGGGGGTCGCCGACGCTTGGACCAACCGTCGCGACGATGTGTTCCGAAGTGCCGAAGAACTGACCAGCGAAGTCGTGCGTGCCGCGAGCGAGTCCTTGCCGCGATCTGGCCTGAGCCTCGAAACGCTACGCGGTGCGATGGGGCAATTCCTGCAACGAGTCGATTGGCAACAGGGGGGCTTCGGCGGAGCTCCGAAGTTTCCGCATCCGATGGACCTCCGGGTGCTGCTGCGCTGTTGGCGGAGATTCGGCGATCAAGAGAGTCTCGACGCCGTGCGGTTGACGCTCGACAAGATGGCGAACGGCGGCATTTACGATCAGCTTGGCGGTGGCTTTCACCGGTACTCGACCGACGCGCAGTGGCTCGCGCCGCACTTCGAGAAGATGCTCTACGACAACGCTCTGCTCGTCCCGGTTTATCTCGAAGCCTTTCAAGCGACGGGCAATGCCAACGACGCGCGAGTCGTTCGCGAGACTCTCGATTATGTCCTGCGCGAGATGACGCAGCCGCAGGGAGGCTTCTACTCGACCCAAGACGCCGACAGCGAAGGGGAAGAAGGAAAGTTCTTCGTCTGGACCGAAGACAAAGTGCTCGCGCTGCTTGGCCCGGAGGAGGGTCGGTTGTTCTGTTACGCCTACGACGTGACTCCGCGCGGCAACTGGGAGGGGCACAACATCCTCAACCGTCCGAAGCCGCACGAGCAGGCGGCAAAGTTGTTGCAGGTCTCGCCGGAAGATCTCGAAACGGTGCTCGCTCGCTGCCGAGCGAAATTGTTCGACGCACGATCGCGGCGGATCGCTCCCGGCCGCGACGACAAAGTGCTTGTCAGTTGGAACGGCTTGATGATCGCGGCGATGTCGCAAGCGGCAGCGATTCTGGACGAACCGCGCTACGCTGACGCTGCCAGCGCGGCGGCGGATTTCATTCTGGCCAACATGCGCGACGCCGATGGCCGATTGCTGCACTCGTTCAAGGACGGTCAAGCTCGGTTCAACGCCTACCTCGACGACTACGCCTGTCTGATCGACGGCTTGATCGACCTCTATCAAGCCACGTTCGAGCCGAAGTGGCTCGACGCCGCGCTCGAGTTGGCGAATCAAATGCTCTCGCGATTTGAAGACCCGATCGGCGGCTTCTTCTACACGTCCATCGACCACGAGCAACTCGTCGCGCGCGTGAAGGACACGCAGGACAACGCGACTCCGTCGGGCAACGGCATGGCGGCGTATGCGCTCGCGCGTCTCGGCACGCTGACCGCACAACCGCAGTTGCTCGGCCGAGGTTATGCGACGCTCGAAGCGATGTCCGGCCAGCTTGCCAAGTTCGCGATGGCCAGCGGTCAATCGCTGCTCGCTCTCGATTTTGTGCTGGGACCGACCCACGAAATCGTGTTGGTCGAGCCTTCAGTCGCGACCGATGAAACGGCCGAAGCGCTTCGCGAGCATTGGCGATGTTTCTGGCCGAATCACGTGATCGCGTTGCGACGAACTCAAGACACGGACGAACAACGGACGATGTGCTTAGTCGATCTCTGGCACGGAAAGCCCCGCCTGCCGAACGCATTGGCCGTCTTTGTCTGCGAGCACGGAAGTTGCCAAAAGCCACTCGTTGGCCTGCCTGCCTGGCAAGAATGGCTCCGCAAAAAAGACCAAGCCTAAATCGCTAAACCACAGGAATTCCACCAGTTCTTCGAGATCCTGTGGAAGCTGCATTCCTGCTGCGAACGAATTCGGTTGCAGAGTCTGTGAAATAAAAGGGCCTGTTCGCTTGGGAAAATCCCCGTCGATTCGTAGGCTGATTCGCGTCTGTGCCATTGAACCCCCGTCATTCAGGAGCCAGTCACCGTGTCGCGTCCGAAAATCGTGATTTGTGCCGAGTACCAAGGGACGGGTGCGGCGGTCGGAACCATCACCGGATTTCAGCTCGCGGTCGAGCACCTCATCAAAGAGGCTGGCAATGACGGAGTGGCGGACTTGGTCGTCTTCTGCCTGGGGACGGAGACACGGACGTATTCGCATCCGCGTTACTCGAACGTGACCTTCCGGCAGTATCGCCCGCTGCTCAGTCCCCGCGAGATCTGCCCGTATGTTTCGGCCAAGGCTCTGCCGTTTCGCGTCGAGATGTTTCCGTTTCGGACAGACATCACGCGCGACATCGTTGCCGAGCGGCCGGATGTGATTCACACGTTTCAGACGATCGGTGCCACCGATATGGCCGGCCTGTGGGCGGCCAAGCAGTTACGCCGCAAGGGGCACAAGGTCCGACTGATCTCGTCCGTGATGACCGAAATCGAAACCTACATCACGAACTATTTCGCGTCATTCACCTGCGAGAACTTGGAGTTCGCTGAGACCCACAGCTTCCTGGCTGAACTGCGTGCCGCGTGGCGGATGGAAGGGGCCGAGCCGCCTCGAAGCCGACTGTTTCGCGCGCTCAATGTTGTCGAGCATTGCTTCAACCATCCGATCTGCCGGATCGTTTCATTCTTGCACCGCCGGTTTCCAAACGCTTCGGCAATGAAGTCGCAATCGGCATCGCTGGCCAAGACGGGAACTCCGTTCCAGCGGGTGTTGCGTTATCTGGCCCACAAGCAAATTTCGAGGTATCTGAAGCAGGCGGATGTCGTGACCACTTCACGAACGGCCGACGCCGTCAACTACCAGATTCCCGACGAGCAAGTGTGGCACATGCCTCTGAGCTGCAACACTGACGACTTTCGCCCGGCGGAGGAAACGGTGTCCAGCGTGCGAGCTCGACTCGCTGTGGAACTCGACTGTGGGCGAATCGATGCAGCCGTCAGTCAGGGACTGAGCCGGTTTTTGGATTGGATCGAGAACGACCCCAACTGCTTCGCCATCGTCACCGTCGGCCGCCTGAGCGACGAGAAAAATCTGTGGCTGCTCGCGCAGGCATTTCAGAATTTGTCAGCGGCCACTCCCGCACGAAAGGTGTACTGGCTGGCCTGCGGCACGGGCTTGTGGGACGCGGAATTGATTCGGCAATTTCCGGATCAAGTCGCACTGGCGGGATTGGTCCCCAATGAACTGCTGCCAATGATCTTCAACCTGGCTCGCTCGCGGCGGTTCGTCTATGTGAGTGCCTCGGACACAGAAACCTACGGCATCACTCATGAAGAAAGCCAACGCTGCGGTCTGCCGATCGTCGCGATGGAATTGGGAACACGCGGGCATTTTTATTGTGAGGGAGATCGCATCGCCGATCGCCAGACCGTCACCCCTGACACCGCCATCGAGGATGATGTTCGAGCCGTTTGTCCTGAATCGCCGTCCTTCATTTGCGCCGCCAATGGCTTGTGCGTGCCCGATTTTTCCGGAGGCCGAGGATTGACTGCGGTGCGAAACTCACCCATCGGCGAATCCATCATCCGTTTGGCCGTTCAGGCTTTGTCGCAATCGCTGATGGTGATGGAGAGACTGCCCCGCGAATCTTGGGAGCGGATGTCAGACAACGCGGTCGCGCTGACGGAACAGACCAAGATGAACTGGCGCAGCGTCTGGCAACTCTTGCGGTTCGGAGTCTACGCCTTGGACCGTCGTCGCCATGCGGAATTGATCGCCGCGCACAGCCATCAGTTCAGCATGCTGGCTCACTCGAATTCGCCTCACGATTTCGCACTCCGCCGCCGACCAACGCACGCGGACGCATTGGTCAACTCATCCGAGATCTGAACCCGGCGAAGTCGCCGAAAACGTAGCCGTCATCGCTCCGCGTGACGAGCCGCGCGTTTGACGCCGATCACGAATTGCCGGTGTTGGTGACCGAGTGAAGCGTTCGGCTCATCACGCGGAGCGATGATGGCTACGATCTCTGCAGAGTCTCCCCGCGACGACGTAATCCGGCTGCCGAGTAGATCGCGTCAATCACCGTCATGGTTTTGATGCCGTCCACGCCATCCGTCGGCAATGGCACTCCGCCGCGCACTGAATTCACCAGCGTCTCAAGCTGACAGGCGTACGATGACGGGTTGCGTGACACGAACTCGCGGCGGCGGCCAGCGGCTGACTCGACCGTGATGCGATGGAAGAACTGCGGCAGAAATGGATTCAGGACGGTCAGCGTTCCGTGCTCGCCCGTCACTTGGACGAAGGCCCGCCAGTTCCAAATCTGAGATCGCAACGACCCAGTCACGTTGGCGGTGATTGCTCCAGGAAACTCCAACTCCGCGGACATCCAATGATCTACCTGCGGTTGAATCAGCCGGGCGGATGCAGATTTCACAATCGGCTCGGAACCGGCGAGGAACCGGCAGACGTTGACCGCGTAGCAGCCCACGTCCATGAACGCTCCGCCGCCGGAGGCATACGCAAAGCGGATATCTTTCTTACCCGGAATGAACACGCAGAACTGAGCTTCCAAATGACGGATTGCTCCCAGTTCGCCGCTGGCCACGATCTCCTTCATCCGCGCGGCCAACGGGTGATACCGAAAGTGAAACGCCTCGATGAGCTGCCGTCCCGACTGAGTTGCCGCCGCGTGCATCGCGCGGGCTTCCTCGGCGTTTGCAGCGATCGGTTTCTCGCACAGCACATGCTTGCCCGCCTGCAACGCGCGGATCGACCACTCGGCGTGCAGATTGTTGGGCAGCGGGTTGTAGACCACCTCGATGTCCGAATCGTCGAGCAGCGCTTGATAACCGGCATAGGCTCGCGAGATGCGGTTCGCTTTTGCGTAACGGTGCGCTTTGTCTTCCGAACGACTGGCCACGGCGACGACTTCAACGCGCGGATTTGTCCGCGCGGGATTCAGAATGGCGAACTTCGTAATGCGGGCCGTTCCGAGCAGGCCCACCCGGATCGGCGTTTCAGAGGAGTTTGCGTCAGCCGTCATAGTGACACTCCCAGCCACAGTGAGTCTGAGCGAGATGATTGTTCGGTGGCCGCTTTGCTATGCGAACACGCCCCACACCGGCTTGCCATTCGCCGTCGGGAGCGGGCGATTCAACTTGTCGCGCAGCTCCGTGTCCGGATCGATGCCCAGCGCGGCGAACATCGTCGCGGCCAGATCGCCCAGCGGCACCGGGTCGCGATCGGGATACGCTCCATTCTTGTCCGACTGGCCATGCACGTAACCGCGTTTCACACCTCCGCCGGCCAGCAGCACGGTGTAGCAACTCGGCCAGTGATCGCGGCTGATGTTCGCGTTGATCTTTGGAGTCCGGCCGAACTCGCCCATCCAGACCACGAGTGTCGTGTCGAGCAACCCGCGCTGTTCGAGATCGGTCAGCAACACCGGCAACGTGTGCTCGGTCATCGGCAAGTGCCGAGCTTTCAGAATCGGATATGCCCGCGTGTCGTTGAAGCCGTGCGTGTCCCAGCCGCCGCCGGTCGTGCTCTGTCCGCCGATGCTCTCATCGAAATAGACGTTGACGAATTTCGCCCCCGCCTCGACCAACCGCGTTGCGAGCAAGCAACTCTGCCCGTAGGTCGTCCGGCCGTAGCTGTCACGAGTCTTCGCCGGCTCGCGCGACAGATCGAACGCATCGCGGACTCGCGACGACGACAACATCGCCAACGCGCGGTCGTAGTACTCGTCGATGCCCCGAGCCGTCGCCGAGTACTCCAGCAAGCGAGTCTGCTGGCTGATGATCCGCTGCATCTTGCGGCGGCTTTGCAGGCGATCGGCCGAGAGGTTGGACGGCAAGCTCAACTCCGGCAACTTGAAGCCGGAATCGTTCGGGTCCGCGGTGATCAGCAGCGGGTCGTGTCGCTTGCCGAGAAAGCTGGCGTGTTGCCCCGGTGTGATCGAGCCGTCTCGAATCACATGCGGCAGCGAGACGAACGTCGGCATCGTCTCGGCGTTCGGAGCGATCCGATCCACGACCGAGCCGTATGCCGGGAACAACTCAATCGAATCCTTCAGCCGGATGTCGTCCACCGGCGGAGCGTGTCCGGTCAGCGCGTGGTACGCGGCCGAGTTGTGATTCTTCATCGAATGAAACACGGTGCGGACGAGCGTGACTTTGTCGAGCACCTTCGCCATCTCCGGCAGATGCTCGCAGATGCGCACGCCCGGCACGGCCGAATCAATCTGCCCGAACAAACTGCGGATGCCTTCGGGAGCATTCGGCTTCATGTCGAACGTGTCGACATGGCTCGGCCCACCGAACTGGTACAAGAAGATGACCGACTTCGCTCGTCCGACACGTTTCCGGCTCGTCGCGTTCTCTTCCGCCGCGAACAGTTTCGACAACGTCAGACCAAGCAATCCAGTCGCTCCGGCCGTGAGCGCGGTGCGGCGCGGGATCAGCGGTGAAGATTGGTTGGACATTGGCATGCAGTCTTGTACGGTTTCGCAGCGGATGAGTTTGTGTCCCGTTCGATGCCGGTTCAAGGCTCAAACGCCAACGGACAGAGAGAATCGAGCCGACCACAGCGGTTGCGACGTCTCTCGATCGAGCACCAACTCTCCGACCAGCCGTGAGCCGCTCAGCCGCACTCGAACCGATGACTCCGATTCCGTCAGCCATTCCGCCTGACCGTGATCCCAACGGACGACGTGGCCTCGTTCGCGGCTGACCGGGCCTTCGTAGTCGAGATACATCCGTCGATGGTCGCCAATTGCCTCAGCAACGATCGCAATCGACGGATCAACGAGCCAACGCGCCGGACATTCCAGCAGACGCCACGTCCGAGCGGTCTCGACATCTTCCAACAGCAAGTCCCAATGGACGAACGGATGATCGTGAGTGAGCAGAACGAATCGCGGCATGTCGGCAAACATTTGGAGTGCGGCGTGTCAGCACCGCAGAGGAAGAGGGCAATGCAGTGCTGACACACCGCATTCCAAAGTTACTGCATCACGCCTTTCGTGATGCTCATGAAGGCGTCTTCGAGCGTTTCGGTTTTGCCTTGGAACTCGATGGCGGGAAAGCCGGCGTGGATTAGTCCGCGCAGCAGTTGATGCTGATCGTCCGGGTCGCCGTCGAATTCAAAGGTGACATCCAGTCCGGTGACCTGCACCGCGCTGATGAATGGTTGCTCGAACAGCCAGCGCTCCAATGCGGCGGGGCTGTGCTTCGGGTTGTCGGCGGGGAGCAACGTCACGGCCAGCGTTTTTTGACCGGTCTGACCTTCCTCGTGTCGTTGCCGCTTCGCCAATTCTTCGATCGTACCGAAGGCGAGCACGCTGCCGGCTTCGATGATCGCGGCCGAATCGCAGATCTCGCCCAGCTCAGTCAGGATGTGCGAGCTGATCAGGATCGTCTTGTGCATTTGCGTGGCCATCAGCCGGATCAGCTCGCGGAGTTCGATGCGGGCCCGCGGGTCGAGTCCAGCGGCGGGCTCATCGAGAATCAGCACTTGCGGATCGTGAATCAAACAGCGGCCGAGCGCCAGTCGCTGCGATTGTCCTTTTGAGAGTGTGGCGATGGGTTTCTCGGCGAGCTTGCGAAGCTCGGTGAAGACCAGCACGTTCTCCAGCGAGTCGCGCCGCTTGGCTCCGCGCAGGCCGTAGGCTCGCGCGAAGAAGTCGAGGTACTCGATGACGTTCATGTTCTGATATTTTCCGAAGTGATCGGGCATGAAGCCGAGCACTCGACGGACTTTGTCCGGATCGTCGATCACCGAATGACCGCAGACAAACGCATCGCCGGCGGTCGGGGTGTCGAGCGTCGCAATGATCCGCATGGCCGTCGTCTTGCCAGCTCCATTGGGACCAATGAACCCCAGCACTTGTCCGGGGTACGCTTTGAACGACACATCGTTCACCGCCTTGAGCTTGCCGAAAAACCGATGCAGATGCCTCAGTTCCAGCACGGGTTCTCCCGACCATTGCCGCGGCTCGGCGGGAGATGCCGGCGGATTCAATTCCGGCGTCGGCAACGGCTCGGTGCTGCGGGACGCGCGGTCGTTTGTGGGCTGATCGCTCATGGGGAAGATTCCTCGCGTCGCGAGTGGAGCTCAGACGGCGACGGCATTTCAACGTCCACTCGCCGGGACGGCAATCATCCGTAGTTCGGATGCCCACGTCCGAACTACCGATCGCCCGGACGTGGACGTTGGGGCTACGACTTCCCGCGCTTGTGGCTGCGCGGTCGTCGCCGCACAATGTTGCTCCGTTGGTCTGATCCCCAATTTCTCACACGGAGCCTGCCTCATGCGATCATTCTTTCGTTCCGCCGTTTTGTTGAGTTTGACCCTCTGCGCCTCATCCGCGCTGTTCGTCGCGAACCGTTTGCCGGAGGCGACCGCCGCTGACTCGAAGGGGATTGCCGCGATCACCATCGAGGAGGCGAAGAAAGATCCCGACTTCGCGATCCAAGGCGAGTACGAAGGGGAACTCGGCGACGCGGACGGCAAAGAGAAATGGGGCCTGCAAGTGATCGCCCTCGGCGACGGCAAGTTCAAAGCGGTGGCTTATTCCGGCGGGCTGCCCGGCGCTGGTTGGGACAAAGAGAAAAAGGTCGAAGTCGACGGCAGTGCGACGAACGGCGTTGCGACGTTCAATGGCGAGAAAGGTTTGGCCACCATCAAGGACGGCGTTGCGACCATCAAAAATCCAGACGGCAAACCGCTCGGCGAGATGAAGAAGGTCGAGCGCAAAAGTCCGACGATCGGCAAGAAGTCGCCCGAAGGGGCCGTCGTGCTGTTCGACGGCAAGAATGGCGACGCCTTTACCGATCCCAAAAAATTCGTCGATGGCCTGATGTCGCAAGGCATCACCAGCACGCAAAAGTTCCAAGACTTCTCGCTGCACATGGAATTCCTGCTGTCGTACGTCCCGGCCGGTCGCGGTCAGGGCCGAGCCAACTCCGGCTGCTACATGCAGGGCCGTTACGAGGTGCAGATCCTCGACAGCTTCGGCCTCTCTGGCGAGAACAACGAATGCGGCGGCATCTACACGATTGCCAAGCCCGCCGTGAACATGTGCCTGCCGCCGCTGGCCTGGCAGACTTACGACGCCGACTACACTGCCGCAAAGTTCGACGGCGATAAGAAGAAAACCGCGAACGCAAAACTGACCGTGCGGCACAACGGCGTCTTGATCCACGAGAACGTCGAACTCCCGAAGGGCACGACGGCTGCTCCCGTCGCCGAAGGCCCGGAACCCGGACCGATCTACATCCAAGATCACGGCAACCCAATCCGCTTCCGCAACATTTGGCTGGTCGAGAAGAAGTCGCGCTGAGAAGACATTTCACCACAGAGACACAGAGGAGGCCAGTTGCCGTTCCCTCTGTGCCTCGGTGGTGAATCCATTCGCTGAGTGGAAACGAGAAGGTTCTTGAAGAAGGGTCCCGGATGACGATGACTCTCGATTCTCGAAGCGCGTGGTTGTGTGTCGCTGTCGTGGCGAGTCTGCTGGGCGGACCTCGGGCATCGGCGCAAGAGACTGATGCAAAACCGAAGGCTCGATCGGTCTCGCCGATCGAGATCAAGCCGGAGCGGCGAACGCTCAGTCCCGGAACTCCGCTGAGTGTGCGGACGCTGGTGCTGCGTCCGCCGCAGATTCCGAACGTGCTCAGTTGGACGATCGAGTCGAAGCGGCATCGCGGGTACTTGATCGCGACGTCGCTCAGTCCCGATGCGAAGCAGCTTGCGACTGGCGGCCTCGACGGCATCATTCGAATTTGGGACGCGGCGACCGGTGAGTTTCAAAAAGCGTTGGTCGGACACGACAGCTACGTTTACGACCTCGCGTGGTCGCCGGACGGTCGCACGTTGGCGTCGGGCGGTTCGTGGGATGCGACGGCGAGGCTGTGGGATGTCCGCTCGGGATTGAATCTGCGGAGCCTCAAGCATCCGGGGTACGTCGGCAAGATTGCGTGGTCTCCGGATGGCCGGATGCTGTTGGTCTGCGGCGGCGAAAGTGGCATCTGTCTGTTTTGGGACGTGACCGTCGGTGCCGAACGAGGTAAGGTCGAACACGGTCGCCATGTCCTGAGCAGCGCCTGGTCGCCGGACGGAGCATCGGTGGCTTTCACCTGCACCGGACAAGCGACGCAGGTGTTTGACACCGAAGAATTCAAGACTCGCAAATCGCTCGGCGAAGCGGCGCTGACCGAAACGAATTTTTCCGCGGCGTGGTCGCCCGACAGCAAGCAGCTTGCGGTAGCGACCAACGTCGGCACGAAAATCTGGGACGCAGAATCCGGCGACTTGAAGCAGACACTCGCCGGCCCGATGACCACGGCCGCGTGGTCGCCCGACGGGAAAGTGTTGGCCACGGCGTACTCCGGCAACGCGGTTCAAACTTGGAACACCGCCGATTGGAAACTCATCAAAGCCTTGCCGCTCGGAGCGACCGCACTCGCGTGGGCGAATGACGGATCGCGGCTCAGCCTGATGACCTCCTCGACCGTCACGCTATGGGACGTCGCGGCTGACAAAGCTCTGCCGACGATCGACGCGAGCGGCCCCGCATCGCGAGCGATGTGGACGACCGGAAAGTTCATGGTGTCGGGCATCGGCACGAACGTCGTCTCCGTGTGGGACATCGCGACTGGGAAGCTGGCGAAGAAACTCGAAGGGCACACCGCTCCGATCACCGCGCTGGCCTGGGCTGCGAACAACAAGACGTTGGCATCGGCCTCGGCGGACAAGACGGTTCGCGTGTGGGACGCTCAAAAAGGGGAGTTGCTGAAAAAGCTCGAAGGACACACGGCGGGAGTCGCCGTCTTGTCCTGGGCTCCAAACGGCAAACAGCTCGCGAGCGGCAGCCATGACAAATCGGTGCGGCTGTGGGACACCGTCACCGGCAAATCGACGAAGACGTTCGACGATCATCCGACCGCCGTCACGCTCATGGATTGGAACGGCAAGATGCTGGTCGCCGGAGGACCGTCGAACACGATCTTCGTCTGGAATACGACCACCGGCCAAATCGTTCGCAAACTGGAAGTCTCCGGGCAAGCGCAGTCGCTGTCGTGGTCGCCGGATGGAAAAGTGATCGCGACCGGCGGAGTCGATGACGCGATCCGCATCATGAATCCCGCGAATGGAGCGACGCACGCCAAGCTCAGTTTGCCTGGCGATCCGCCGTCCGTAACCGCGCTGACCTGGAGCGCGAAAGGGGAAACGATCGCCTCCGGCCGAGCCAACCACACCGCACAAATTTGGAATCCGCAGACCGCCAAGGTCGCTCACAACGTCGCGACGATGGCTCCCGTGCAAGAACTGCTCTGGTCGGACACGCTTCGCACTCTGGCCGTCGGTACGACCGACCGCTGCGTCCGCTTCTTCGACACCGCCAGCGGCAAGCTCCGAGCGACACTGATCACCGACCACGACCAAGTCCCCGCCATCACCGCCGACGGCCACTACCGCGCCGACTCCGAACCGGAACTGGTCTACGTCGTGCAAACCGAATCCTCTCAAGACACGCTGTCCCCCCCCGACTTCGCCAAGAAGTACCGCTGGAAGAACTCTCCCAAAGACGTGAAGGTGGCCGAGTGACACGGGCGGTGTGCCACTCAGTTCTACTGCGCACGATCTCAACGCCACCGGGGCAAGTTCGGTGGCGGGAAAGTACAATGGAATTCAGCGAACATCGCTACCACAGGGGTTCGTAGCCGCCAGTCGGTTGATTGAGGGTGCGTTGATGAATCCAAGCATTGCAAAACAAGCCGACGAGTCTGAATCGTTGTTTCCGCTGCCGTTATCCGACTTTGAATTCTACATGTTCGTGGACAACCGACCGTCGTACCCGATGGTCTTCACTATGATCGTTCATCTGTCGGGATCGTTGGACCGAACTCATTTCACGGCGGCGGTGAATTCGGCCTTGAGCTGCCACCCGCTGTTGAATTGCCGAGTCCAAAAGCTGTCCGGGCGCGGATGGTGCTGGGTGGCGGATCTCGGTGCATCTCCGATGATCGACTGATTGGAACGAGCGTCCGATTTCGCGTCAGAGGATCAGCCGATCTCATTCATTGATCTCCGACACGAAAGCGGTTTGCGAATCTTCGTCACCGCATCGACGAGCCGGGCACAAGTTGTCTTCCAGTTTCATCATTCGTGCTGTGACGGTGCCGGAGCGGTGGAGTTCTTGGGCGAAGTCTTCGCCAGATATGGTCTGGCCACAGTCACGAAAAATGAGGAAGCTCCCACGATCGGCACAGCGAAACGCTTGCAGCTTCTGAGACGAGATCAGTATTCGACAACACGTTCGGAAGGCTCTCGTCCAAGCCGTTCCTTGTGGCGGACCATCGGCAAGGCGAGGCGGTTGCTGTTGCGGCGGCCAACGCCAATTTTGGCGAGACAGCCAGCCCACGAAAGTATTCCGCATTCCGTTGGTGGCTCCAGAATGATCACACAAGTCCTGCCGAAAGAAGTGACGCGGCAATTGCGAAATGTCGCACAGAGTTTGTCGGCTTCGGTCAACGATGTCTGTGTCATGGAGATGTTACGATTGATTCAGAGTTGGAACCGAGCGGTGGGCGATGCTTCGCCGAACCGTTGGATTCGACTGGTGGTTCCGGTCAGCCTGCGAACCCCCGACCATGATCGCATGCCGGCCGCCAACCTCGTCAGTTGTGCCTTTGTGACGCGGACGTTCGCCGAGTGCGATGATGCCGCGACGCTGCTGCAATCCATTCGGAAGCAAACGGGCGAGATGCTGCACCAACAGGAAGGGTTCGTGTTGCTGAAGTGCTTGCATTTCCTGCGTCGCATTCCGGGGCTGCTGAGCCTGGTGCTGCGGACCAAGTCTTGTTTTGGCAGCGTGATCTTGGCTTATGTGGGCGACGTTCGCCGCTTGTTTTCGGGACGCTTTCCACTGCATCACGGCAAGTGGGTGGCGGGCAATGTCACGATCGAGCGCATTGAGGGAGTCGCACCCGTCCGGCCCAACACGCGAGCTGCGATTTCCATTGGAACCTACGCGGGCGAAATGATCCTCAACCTGCGGACGGATCGAGCGGCGTTGTCTCAGGAAGATGCTGCGGACTTCCTCGCTCAGTTCGCCGCCAGGCTGGAATGGATCGCGAACTCCGGCCGATTGATGAACGAATCCGAATCCGTTGAGTCCGAACCGGCTCAGTCCCAAGAAAGTTGACGCACATGTCCGACACCGTCTTCACCCACGAAGAACAACTTGCGATCCACCAACCCAGAATCTGGCCACGACTGCTGGCGTTCCCGATCCTGGCGGTCGTCGGTCAAACCGCTTTTTGTGCTGGGGTCAGCGGAGACTCCTGGCCCATCCAGTTGGGCTGGGTGGTAGTGCTTTCCTATTGCTGGTTTTGTATTGCGGGGGTCTTGCACGAGTTGAGCCACCAGACTTTGCCGATCCCTCGGCGTGCGAGCGTGTGGCTTGGCCGCATCATCGGAACTGTTTTGGGACTGCCCTATTCGGTCTATCGAGCCATCCACATTCGACATCACGCCTATCTCAACACTCCGCTGGATTGGGAACTCTGGCCGTATTGCGATCCTCGACGAGGGCTGTGGTTTCGTCGGATGTTCGTGTGCTTCGACATCGCCTGTGGATTTATCGCGACTCCAATCATCTACCAAAGAATCCTGACTTCCCCCGAGAGCCCCGTGCCTCCGGACGAACGTCGGAAAATGCAAAATGAGTACTTGTTGGTGTTGTTGTTTTGGGGAACCGTGATCGGTTCGCTCGTTGGATTGGAAATCGTGGACGCCATTCATCTGACGACGACAGATCTCGTTCGTGTTTCGCCGTTGTTCATCGCAGCGTCCGCGAATTCGCTGCGGAAGCTGACCGAACATCTGGGAATGACCAGCTACGACCCGGTCGAAGGAACTCGCACGATCATTGGACGACATTGGTGGACACGAATCTTGTCGTATTTCGACTTTGAACTGTCGATCCACGGACCTCACCACCGTTATCCCAAGCGATCGCACCATCTACTCGAAGACACGATGTGCCAACTGAAACTCCGTGATCCCGAGCGAACATATCCGGTATTCGGCAGCGTTTCTTCGGCGTTGATCGACGTGTTGCCGTGGCTGTTCAAGAATCCGGCCGTCGGCATGAACGCCGGAAACAAAGCCCCTCTGACGCACCTGCCGAACATCGACAATTACGTCACCGACGCACTTTGCGACGTGGTATTGCCCAGCCAGACTCTCACGGATCGGAGCCAGACATCATGATCAAAACATTTCGCATCGCCGTCATCGCCGGTGACGGCATTGGACCGGAAGTAATCACGGAAGCGATTCGTGTCGCGGACGCGGCGGCTCCGAAGTCGGACGCTCGCTGCGAGTGGACTCACTTTCCGTGGGGGACCGACTACTACTTTCAAAACGGGCGGATGGCTCCGGCGGATTATCTCGACACGCTGGCCGGGTTCGA
>QWQF01000258.1 GCA_003669125.1 Planctomycetota bacterium | reverse complement strand
TCTTCGTTGCACTGATCGTGCAGCAGTTGGGCGACGGCTTGAGCCGATTCAGTTTCGCCGTGAACGATGAAGGCTTTGCCGATACCGCCGTGTTTGGCGAGATGGCCGAACCACCATTTGAAATCTTCCGCGTCGGCGTGGGCGGAGAGTCCGTTGAGGACTTCGACTTTGGCTCGCAGTTCAATCTCGCGGTCGAAGATGCGGATGCGTGGCTGCCGTTCGACGATGCGTCGGCCGAGCGTGTACTCCGCCTGATAGCCGAGCATCACGATCGTGTTGCGCTCGCTGCCAACCGCATGTCGCAGGTGATGGACGACTCGGCCACTTTCGCACATGCCGCTGGCGGCGATGACCAGGAACGGTCCCTTGCGATCGTTCAACGCGCGGCTTTCCTGCGGACTGGCGACGTACGTGAGGCCGCGAAAACCGAAGAGGTCGACGTCGGAATCGCGTTGCTCCTGAGCTTCCGGGTCCAGCACGCCTTGATGCTCGCGATGCACCTGCGTCAGTTTGCGCGAGAGCGGACTGTCGACGAAGATCGGAATTTGCGGCAGACGACCTTCGTTGAACAGTTCGTTGAGGAAGTAGACCAAGACCTGCGTGCGGCCGAGACTGAACGCGGGGATGACGACCTTGCCTTGAATCTCGCACGCCTCTTTCAGAATGCGGAGCAGTTCGATTTTGAGGTTCTCCGCCGGCAGATGCACACGATTTCCGTAGGTCGATTCGGTGATCAACACGTCGCAACCGTTGTCGATCAGTACCGGATCGCCCAGCAGCGGTAGACTGCGTCGGCCGAGGTCGCCGGTGAAGATGACTCGCTTCATTTCTCCGCTGTCGAGGATTTCCAACTCGGTGATCGCCGAGCCGAGGATGTGTCCCGCTTCGTGGAACCGCAGCCGCACATCCTTTGCGAGTTCATGCCACTTGCCGTAGGGAATGGTCTCGAACCGCTTGCACAACTCGTGGACGTCGCGATCTTCGTACAACGGTTCGACGGGCGGATGTCCCGGCCGCAATCGACCTCGCAAATATCGAGCGTCTTCAGCCGCGATGTGGGCACTGTCGAGCAGCATGATCTCGGCAATGTCCGCCGTCGCGGGAGTGCAGAAGACCGGCCCGCGAAAGCCTGCCTTGAACAGCCCCGGCAAGTTGCCGCAGTGGTCGATGTGCGCGTGTGACAGAATCACCGCGTCGAGTTTTTTTGGCTCGCAGTGAAACCGTTCGTTCTTCGCGCGAGCCTCCGCGCGGTGGCCTTGGAAGAGGCCGCAATCGAAAAGGATGCGACGCTCAGCGGTTTCGAGCAGATGCTGACTGCCGGTGACTTCGCCGGCGGCTCCGAAAAACGTCAGTTGCATGGCTTCGCTCCGAGACCGAACGAGAAGAGAATGCGACCACAGCGTACCGAAGTTGGCTGGGCCGAACGACTCTCAAGCTTCCGAACGGTCGCGAGCTATTCCAACTCTTTCTCTTTCGGCTTGATGAACAGCCAGAGCGTCACGGTCTCGCCTTCGGCCAGCTTCGTTCGCGCGTCCGGTTGCTGACGTTCGACACGGAATGTTTGCTCCTCGCGGTTCGTCAGTGAACCTTGCTTCAACAAAACTTTGTAGCCCAACGTTTGGAGGATCTCTTTGGCTTTGTTGTGATCCATCCCGATGATCGAGGGGACCGTGTCCGGCGGAAGTGTCGAGAGTTTGCTCTTCGCGCCATTTGCTGGTGCGGTCTTGCCAGTGCCTTCGGCCGAAGGCTTCAAGGGGGGACGAACTCCGCTGGCTTGGATGATCTTGCCGTTGGGACGGTCGAGTTGCTCGGCACGCTCTTCGTCGGCAGCCTTCGTGACGATCTTGTAGCTGCGGTCCTCGAATTTGAAGGGATTCCCGCCGAGCCAGTCCGGCAGGAGGCTTCGGGAATTCTTCTTCAAATCGCCGAACACGAACACGGTTTCCTTGGTGCCGGCCGGATCGATCAATCGCACGGCGCTCGGCAGAAAAGTTTTGGTGTCGAGAATGATTTCGGCGAGCTGATAGTTTGCCGCGTCCGCAGGCCACAGCGGCGTGGCTCGAATGGTTGCTTTTCCGGTTTTCTCATTGAGACTTTTCAAGTCGAGATCGTAGCGCTGAATGGCTTTCTGTGCCGGCATCCCGAACAGGAACGGCAATGGGCCGTCGATGATGTTGGCTCCCTGGTTTTGTTTCGGAAGCAACATGCGAGTGGCTTGTTTTTGATTCACATCAACCTGAGTGACAAGCTGACCGTCGCAGTACCAACGCTCGGCGGGCCCCGCGACCCCTTTGAATTTCACGAGCTGGCCGTTCTCCCAATGCTTGCGATCTTCGATGCTTGCAATTTTGTCTTTGTCGGGAGTCAGGTCGATCCGACCTTTGTCGGGGGACTCGTAGTAGAACTTCCCGGTGTTGTGCTTCGCGACGTTGAAGACGTAGTCGTATTCCCAGCGGCGATGCTCCCCTTCGAGTTTCTTGACCTTGGCCGAAGAAACTTCCCAGTCCTCCAGCAGCTTCATTAACTGCGGCGAGACGTTCTTGACCCGCATCGGCTGCGGCGCTGGACGCAAGGGCTTGCCAGCGTCAACCGGCTCTTCGGCTCCAGCGGGAAGGATCGAATTCTTCGGCGGCGACGTTTTTGTTGTTGACGGCCGAGTGCCGGAGTTTTGGTTCTGGGCAGAGGCATCCGCCAGCCCGTTCAACCCTACGGCCAATACGGCCATCCACACGAGTCCTCGCATCGGCATCCTTCCGAATCTGAAGCGCGGCATGATTGTCCTGCGTCGAGGAGACATCCTTGTCAGCTCACCCGGCGGACTTCGCCAATTCTTGGACTCGTCCGCAGGGCAACAGGGCGGGGATATTAGGTATCCCTGCGAAACGCCACTACCCCGGTTTCTTGGCCCTGCGGACGGTCGATTCGTCGAGTCCTTGGAGCGACCGGACGTGGGCGGCCATTTTTAGCCGGAGCCCTGCTCAATCCGTTTGACTCTCGCCGCCTCTGACACCTGTTTGTGACAGGCTTGTCGCGTCGGAAGAAAAAAGCCTGTCATGGCCGTCGGTAATTTCGATTCATTCTGAGTTGGCATGAACGAAATTTACAACATCATCAATGGTTCCCTTTCGACTCCGTCGCCATCGCCGGATGCCTTCCGAGAATGTCCGCGTCCGTGTTTGTTGCGGCGACGATGAGACGCTGATTGCAGCCTGTTTGAGAATCGTTGATACTCGTCGCGAACGATTGCCGCGAACGATTCTCCAGACTGAGCCGCCATGAACGCCGCTACCAGCTTCAAGATTCTGCCTGAGCAAAACGAACTCGATCAGATGCAGCGCGACCTGCGGTTCTACCCCAGTCAGGTCACGGACCCGAAAGTGCTCAGCCGCGAGCAAATCGCGCAGTTCAATCGCGACGGCTATGTGCGCGGATTGCGGGTATTCGACACTGACGGGACTGCCCGAAACCGACAGTACTTTGACGCGCTGTTGGCGAAAGTTCTGGCGGCGGGCGGAGACAGCTACTCGATCAGCACGGCGCACCTGAAGTACGGTTACGTCTACGATCTGATCACGAACCCGCGAATCGTGAATTGCGTGGCGGACATTCTGGGGCCGAATATCATCGGCTGGGGCTCGCACTTTTTCTGCAAGATGCCCAAGGATGGCAAAGCGGTCGCGTGGCATCAGGATGCCAGCTATTGGCCGCTGACGCCGTCGAAGACCGTCACCGTCTGGCTGGCGATTGACGATGCCGACCGCGAAAACGCCTGCATGAAGTTCGTCGCCGGCTCGCAGCATGTCGGCCACCTGACGTACCGCCCCAGCGGCGAGGCGGATCACAACGTGCTCAACCAGTCGATCGACAACGCCGAGCAATACGGCTCGGTCGTGTACGACGAGCTTCAAGCGGGCGAGGTTTCGATCCATGCTGACTTGCTGCTGCACGGCTCGGAAGCGAACGCCTCCGACCGTCGTCGCTGCGGCCTGACGCTTCGTTATTGCACTCCCGATGTCCATGCCGGCTCCGATTGGAACAAAAAAGGAGTTGTCGTCCGCGGAGTCGATCCGACGGGTCACTGGGCGAATCCGGATCGGCCAAGCGTCGAGTAATTCCGCCCGGAATGCGGCCGTAATGCCGTGTTCGGCGCGGGTGCTTGGCTTCCTCGCGAGCCGGCAAGCTTGGTTGCGGACACCGGACGAGGCCGCTATCTTGCCTCGCTTCTTTGAGGCCTGAAAAATCGTTTGCACAATCGTTTTAAGGTGAGTGAGTTATGGAAACGAAGCTGGTCGCTCAACGGCGAACCAAGTTGGGAACATCTGCGAATCGTCGTCTGCGGGCGAGTGGTCAGGTTCCGGGAAATCTCTACGGTCACAAGCAAGACCCGATTTCGGTGAGCTTCTCCACGAAAGAGGCCGCCGCACTGGTGCGATCGACGCATCGAGTTGTGGATCTCGAACTCGACGGCAAGTCTGAGACCGCGATCCTTCGCGAAACTCAGTGGGATGTGTTCCACAAACAGTTGTGGCATGTTGATTTCATGCGAGTGGATGCGAACGAACGCGTGAAGGTCGACGTCGATGTTGTCTTGCGTGGCACCGCAGCCGGTGCGCTGGCGGGTGGCGTGCTGGAGCATTCGCTGCACATGCTGCACATCGACTGCTTGGCGATCAACATCCCCGAAGCGATCTCGGTCAAAGTGCAAGGCCTGCAAATCGGCCAGGCGATTCACGTCAAGGATTTGGAAATCCCCGTTGGGGTCACGGTACTGAACAACCCGGACGCGATCGTCGTCCGCGTCGTCCAGCCAATCGTTGTTGAAGTGGCTCCCAGCGAGGCGGCCGTGGCCGAACCGGAAGTTATCAAGAAGGAAAAGAAGGCCGCCGAAGAGGACGCGAAGGCCGGCAAGAAGTAGTCTGGCCTTCGTCCACTGGCGATCGAATTGCAACACGGGCGGAATTTTTCGCCCGTGTTTTTTTGCGCGGTGGGCGTTGCCGCTACGAGTTCTGTTGCCGCAACTCCGTGGACGAGATGTCGCGACGGAATTCCTCTTCGGTGATCGCCTCGAACAAGTCCCGCGTCTGCGGTGGCAACGTCAAACCTGACAGCGTGCGAAATGAGTCCCCCTCGCGCCGGCCGGCCACCAAGAATCGGCAGCCGTGCGAACGAAGTTCGTCCAACGCGGCGAGCATGTCGGTTTCGCTGCCGTAGTACTTGGGCTGCACGATTCGCTCTGCGGTGTCGCTGCCGACGACAAACGCGGTGTTGGGAAACAGCCGTGACTTGAGCACGAAGGTCGGCTCGTGAGTCAGCACGACCGGTCGATCGGCGAATTGCCGGCAACGTGCTTCGATCGTCAGAAAGTCCAACGGTGGTTTGTCGACATTGACCCACGCCAGTTCGAATGCCACCGGCCCTCCCAACCGCTGCTCGGCGACGCGTGCGAGGTCGCGATGTCCGGCGTGCAGCGGATTGAATGCTCCGGCCAAAAGCCCCACTGGTTTGATCGACGGCTCCGTCCGCCACTCGGATCGAATCGACCACAAAGTCGTGCGACGGCCAGCCATTAAATCGACGAGCAACGGATGCGCGACACACACTTCACTCGTCAGTGCATCGCCATCCTGAAGGCTGATTTCCGGGAGCGACGCGAGTTCGCACGTCTCGCCCAGCAACCGCAGTAGAACGTCCGCCACGAGTCGCTCTTCGTTGCTTCGCTCGCGCAGGCCTTTCGCCAACGACAGGCCCACCAAGCGTGTTGAGTTTGCAGTGTGCGTCGCGATCCACGCTCGATGCTCGCCACGCTTCGGACGATTGCTGGCCAGTGCGGCGGTGCAGCCGACACCCACCGCAGCGGCTGGCGTCGTCGAGAACTTGCTCGCTCGCTGCCAAGCGACGACGGCCATTGCGAGCGCGGTCTCGCGACGACAACACTGCTCCGGCTCACGCCCTAGCCATTCGGTGAGTGCCGTCGGCGCGTACGGCACGCGAGCTTCGAGCAAAAACTCGGAAGCACCGGGCACAGTCAGCAAGTCGGAGATCGCCAAGCTGCCGCCGCCGGTCACGGCGATGACTACTTTTCGTCCGCAAGTGTGCAGAGCCGACACAAACGGTGTTCGATCGAATTCTGTGAGCATGATGAGCGCGGGTGTAGTCGCGGCAATTGAGATTGGCAAGCAGACTCGCCTGCCTCGTTCGGCCTGCCTATCCTTCCGCCGCATTGTCCCTCTCGAAGTTCACCACGGAGGTTCCCATGCGGTTCGCTCTCACGACGATTTTCGGCGGCCTGATGCTGTTCGCGGAGTTCGGCCTGACCATCGCAGGAGACACTCGGATGAAATATCCGGAGACGAAAAAGATCGACCACGTCGATGACCATCACGGCACGAAAGTCCCCGACCCGTATCGCTGGCTCGAAGACGACGTGCGGCAATCCAAGGAAGTCGCCGCCTGGGTCGAGGCCCAGAATAAAGTCACGTTCTCGTTTCTGGAGTCGATCCCGCAGCGCGAACCGATCAAGAAGCGGCTGACCGAACTCTGGAACTACGAGAAGTACGGCGTACCCTTCAAGGTGGCCGGACGGTACTACTACTTCAAGAACGACGGCTTGCAGAACCAGTCGGTCATGTACGCGATCGAAACGCTGACCTCCGAGCCGCGCGTGCTGATCGATCCGAACTCGTGGTCGAAGGACGGCACGGTCGCGCTGGCGTCGACCTCGTTCAGCGACGACGGCAAGTTCCTCGCCTACAGCGTCGCCGAGGCCGGATCGGATTGGAACATCTGGCGTGTCATGGAAACCGAGTCGGGCAAGCTGCTCGGCGACGAACTTCGCTGGGTCAAATTCAGCGGCGTCTCCTGGACGAAGGACTCGCGCGGATTTTTCTACAGCCGCTACGACGAGCCGAAAGAAGGGGCCGCGTTTCAGAGTCTCAACAAAAACCAGAAGGTGTTTTATCACCGCGTCGGTTCGTCGCAGGCGGATGACGTGCTGGTCTACAAGCGACCCGATCAGCCGGACTGGGGCTTTCAAACGACCGTCACCGAGGACGGCCGCTACCTGATCATCACGACCTGGAAAGGGACCGACGACAAGTACCGCGTCGCCTACAAAGACCTGCTCGAACCGTACGGCATGCCGATCGACCTGATCGACAATTTCGATCACGAGTACACGTTCATCGGCAACGAAGGCCCCGTCTTTTTCTTTCAGACGGAACTCGAAGCGTCTCGCAAACGAGTGATCGCGATCGACACACGCAAGCCGCATCTGCTGAAAGAACTGATCCCTGAAGCGAAGGAAACGCTCGTCGGCGTGAATATTCTCGCGAACCAGTTCGTCGCGACGTACCTCAAAGACGCGAAGACACAAGTCAAACTGTTCACGCTCGATGGTCGCTTCGTGCGCGAGGTCGAGTTCCCTGGCATCGGCGCGGCGGCTGGATTCGGGGGCAAGCGGGAAGACACCGAAACGTTTTATTCCTTCAGCAGCTTCGCGACGCCGTCGAACATTTTTCGATACGACCTGCTCACCGGAAAAAGCGAGGTCTTCCGCAAGACCAACGTGAAGTTCACTCCGGACGACTACGAGGTCTCGCAGGTCTTCTACAAAAGTAAGGACGGCACGAAAGTGCCAATGTTCCTCGCACACAAAAAAGGGCTGAAGAAAGACGGCAGTAACCCGACGCTATTGTACGGCTATGGCGGCTTCGCGATCTCGCTGACGCCAAGCTTCTCGGTCGCTCGCCTGGCCTGGATGGAGATGGGCGGCATCTTCGCGATGCCGAACCTGCGCGGCGGCGGCGAATACGGCGAGGACTGGCATCAGGGCGGGACGAAGCTCAATAAGCAAAATGTGTTTGACGACTTCATCGCCGCTGGCGAATGGTTGATCGAGAACAAATACACGTCGTCATCGAAGCTGGCGATTCAAGGGGGCAGCAACGGCGGTCTGCTGGTCGGAGCCTGCATGGCTCAGCGGCCAGAGTTGTTCGGTGCGTGCCTGCCGGCGGTCGGCGTGATGGACATGCTCCGCTTCCACAAGTTCACCGCCGGCCGATTCTGGGTGGATGACTACGGCAGTGCAGACGATCCCGAACAGTTCAAAGCGATCTTTGCGTACTCGCCATATCAGAATCTCAAGCCGGGAAAAAAGTACCCAGCCACGATGGTCACGACCGCCGACACCGACGACCGAGTCGTTCCCGGCCACAGCTTCAAATTTGCCGCAGCATTGCAAGCTGCTCAGTCCGGCGACGCTCCGACGTTGATCCGCATCGAGACTCGCGCCGGCCACGGAGCCGGCAAGCCGACCTCGAAAATCATCGAAGAGGTCAGCGACCAATGGGCGTTCTTGGTGAAGACGCTGGGGATGAAATAGCACGACGCGCCAGCGAGTGATTTCAGAATCACCACACGCTGGCGCGTCGTGCTTGTCAGGCCATAAATCCGCGTGCCTACGAATTCGGATCGCTTGGCTCAAACTTGGGTGGCTCGAACTTCGGAGCCGTGGTTTCGACTGGCCGATCCTCAGCCGCAGGACGGCTGCTGGGACGCGACGAAGAGGTGCTGGAGGTATCTACTTCGTCTTCAATACCGCGCACGCCTTTCTTGAACTCAGTGATTCCCTTGCCCAAGCTGCGAGCGACTTCCGGCAAACGCTTGCCGAACAACAGCAACGCGACGACGCCGACGATGATGAGTTCCATCGGATGTGAACCGAACATGATTGACTCCCACTTTGAAATTCAGATTTGAAACAGTGTCAGGTTTGAAACAGGAAACCGGGACTCACGATTTCGCCGGCGGGTCGTCTTCGGAGGTCGTTTCGTTAATTCCCTTTTTGAATTCCGTCACGCTTCGTCCCAGCGACTTCATGACATCCGGCAATCGCTTGCCGAACATCAACAAGGCCACGAGGCCCACGATCAGCATCCCCATCGGGGTAAATCCAATTCCCAACAACATGATGGTCTCCCGGAAAAGGCTCACGAATCCCTTGGAACGGACGCTCGAACAGAGTCATCCGCGACAGGCAGTCGCGCTCGGGTGGGAGTCACGGAAGAATGGCTTCAGGCAAACTTCAGTGCGAACATCCCAACAGCCGTGGCGGGAACTGTCGTGTCTGGCGGATGTCCACTCGGTTCGCCCGCTGGAAGAGCAGGTGGGGTGAGCGGTCGATGGAGGATTCTAACCCTGCCACGCCGAGTGTCAACTTTCTCTTCTTCCGGAGATACGGCTGGCTAAGAAGGCCGGCTGAGGAAGTTATACTGGCGAGCGGCAGGGTGTCAGCCTTGCCGCTCGCCGACCCAAAAGTCGCTGAGGGCTTCGTTGGTTCGTTGTGATGCGGACAACGTCTGCATTTCGGAAGCCATTTGCAATCCAGAAAGCCCATCCATGACTTCGCTGACCACCGCCGTCCTACTCGCGTTCCTCGCTGCCGATCCGGCCGATCTCATCATCCATCACGCGAGGATCGTCACCGTCGATCCGAAATTCCGCATTGCCGAAGCGATCGCCGTACGCGGCGAACGGATCATCGCCGTCGGCGAGGACGAAGACATCCTCAAACTGGCCGGGCCGAAGACTAGGGTGATCGACCTCGCTGGCCGCATGGTGCTGCCGGGGTTGATGGACTCGCACACGCATCCGACCGGAGCGGCGATGTACGAGTACGATCATCCCGTCCCAGAAATGGAAACGATCGCTGACGTCCTGAAATACATCGAGCAGCGAGCCAAGCTGGCGGACGAGGGGGACTGGATCACGATCTCGCAGGTGTTCATCACGCGGTTGCGCGATCAGCGGTTTCCGAATCGAAACGAACTCGACCAGGTCGCGCCGAAGAACCCGGTTCTGTTCAGTACGGGGCCGGATGCTGCGGCGAATTCGCTCGCGTTGAAGCTCAGCGGCATCGACAAGGATTTCAAAATCACCGACGGGCAGCCGGGCTATCTCGAACGCGATCCGAAGACCGGCGAGCTGACCGGCATCCTGCGAAGCTGCACTCGACTGGTGAAGACAAAGTCCAAGTCGAAATCGGCGACACCGGCGGAGCAACTCGATCGGCTCAAGCAGATGCTCGCGGCCTACAACGCCGTGGGGCTGACCAGCATCTCCGACCGCAATTGCGGTGACGGAGCCGTCGATCAGTTCGAGAAGCTGTTGAAGGACGACGCTCTGACGTGCCGAATTTTCTGCTCGTACGCCATCAACGCTCAGGACCCGCTCGACAAGATTGAGCAGCGATTGAAGAAGGCGGCCGAGCATCCGCGTCATGCCAAAAACGATTGGTTGTGGTTGCGTGGCGTGAAGTGTTTTCTCGACGGCGGCATGTTGACCGGCAGCGCGTTCATGCGCGAACCGTGGGGCGTCAGCACGATCTACGGCATCACCGACGCCGAGTACCGCGGCCTGCAATACATCCCGGCCGACAAGCTGAAGGCGATTGCTCGGCTGTCATTCGACAACGGTTTTCAGTTCACAGCGCACTCGGTCGGAGACGGCGCAGTGCATGCCCTGATTGAAGCCTACGAGTCCATCAACCGCGAATTGCCGCTGCGAGATCATCGGCCGTGCATCACGCACTGCAACTTCATGAGCCGCGAAGCGATCGACCGCATGAAAGCGGTCGGCATTGTCGCCGATTTGCAGCCGGCCTGGCTGCGGCTCGACGGAGCCACGCTTTTGAAACAATTCGGCGAACGCCGCACTGAATACTTCCAGCCGTACAAGTCGCTTGCTGACAGCGGCGTGATTGTCGGCGGCGGTTCGGACCACATGCAAAAGTTCGGCAGCCTGCGGTCGATCAACCCGTACAACCCGTTCCTCGGAATGTGGATCGCGCTCACTCGCCAACCCCGCTGGGCCGAGCAACCGCTGCATCCGGAACAGCGAATCACTCGTGAACAAGCCTTGCGGCTCTACACGGTCAACAACGCTTTCGTGATGTTCGCCGAGAACGACAAAGGCTCGCTGGAAGCCGGCAAGCTGGCCGACTTCATCGTGCTCGACCGGGATTACATGACCTGCCCGGTGGCCGAAGTTGCCAACATCGAAGTGCGGCAGACGTTCATCGGTGGACGACAGGTTTACGGCACCGCCAAGTAATGCCTCCTCTGCGACAATCTGCGAAATCTGCGTTTCAAAAAAGTAAATGGAAACGCAGATTTCGCAGAGGAGCGCAGAGCGGACATTACTAAACCGGCTTTGCCCAATGGTCGCGGTACTCGCGAGTCAGCAGCTTGGCCGCGTCGCTGTCGCCGGTGATCTGTTCTTTGACCGGATCGAAGTGGAGGACTCGGCCAGCACGAGTCGCGATGTTGCCGAGGTGACACAGCGCCGTCGAAAGATGATTGATCTCGATGTCGGCATTCGGTCGTGCTCCGGTGCGGATGCACTCCAGGAAGTTGGCGTGATGGGCGGCGAGGTCGGGTGCGCCGCCGCTCGACTCTTCGATCAGCTTGTTCTTCGGACCGTAGACCGCGTACTTGCCGGCCTTGCCGAAGATCATCATCCCCTCGGTGCCGTAGTAGGCGTTGCCGTTCTCGAATCCTTCTTGGACGTACGGCGACCAGATGCGTTGCTCGAAGATCAGTTGCTTGGGTTTGCCGGCCTTCGTCGCGGCGGCGTACTCGTAGACGATGTACTGCGTGTCGGCGTGCTGCATGTCGTCGTCGAAGAAGCTCTTGCCGCCGAGCGCGGCGATGCGGGTCGGGTGTGATTTCATCCCCAAGCCCCACAGCGCCACGTCGATGTCATGGATTCCGTCGTTGCCGATGTCGCCGCAGCCGAAGTCGTACCACCACCGCCAGATGCCGGGCAGAAAATTCGACTGGTACGGCCGATGTGTCACCGGCCCCAACCACAAGTCGTAGTCGAGGTTCTTTGGCGGCTCGGACGGCTTTTGTTTTCCGATCGTGTTGCGACGCTGACTGTTCCACGCCTTCGCGACCAGAATGTCGCCGATGACTCCGGTCTTCAGTTTTTCCATGCCCTTGATCGCGTGCGCGGTGCTGCGGGTCTGCGTGCCAACCTGCATCACGATTTTATTTTTGCGAGCCGCCTCGATCATCAGCCGCCCTTCGCGCAGGTTGTGCGAGCAGGGTTTCTCGACGTAAACGTGCTTGCCCGCGTTCGCCGCCAAGATCGCGGCCGGAGCGTGCCAGTGATCCGGCGTCGCGATCCAGACGGCTTTGACCTCTTTGTCGTCGAACACCTGCCGCATGTCCTTGACGATCTTCGGAGCCTGCCCCGAGCCCTTCGTGATCGTTTCGGCCGCGCGAGCCGCGTGCTGTTCATCGACATCGCAGACGTAAGCCACTCGCACTGCCGAGTTCGTCGCGAGCTGATTCGTGTGCGCCATCCCCATCCCGCCGGGTCCAATGACCGCGACGGTCAGGCGGCTGGGATCGCTCTTCGCCTTGTCGTCGGCGTTCGCGTCCGACGCAAACAGCCACGCGGCCGAAGCGGTCGTTGCGGCGATGGTGGAGGATTGTCCGAGAAACTCACGGCGTGTGTTTGACATGAGAGGCTCCAAAGGGTCACGCCAGCAGCGAATCGACGACATCGCCGGTCGGTACGAGGCGGAAGGGACGATTGGTTGCATCGTGAATTTCGCGATCGTGACGCAGGCCGAGGCAGTGATAAATCGTGGAAATAATGTCGCCGGGGATCAGTGCGTCGGAGGCGGGAAAAGCACCAGTCTTGTCGCTGCTGCCGTAGATCAACCCCTTCGCGAAACCGCCGCCAAGCAGCATCAGGCTGTAGCAGTAGTTCCAGTGGTCTCGGCCGGCGTCGTTCGCGTTGATCTTCGGAGTGCGGCCAAAGTCACCGAACACCGCGACGATCGTGCGGTCGAGCAGCCCACGATCCGACAAGTCGGTCAGCAAGCTCGAACATGCGGCATCGAGTTGCGGCAGCAGTGTGCCCTTCAGCTTCTTGAAGTTGCCACCGTGCGTGTCCCACGTCGCGTTCGCATCGGGAGCCCACGACAGCGTGACGAGTCGCGTACCGGCTTCGATCAAGCGTCGAGCCAGCAGCGTGCTCTGGCCGTAGGTGTTGCGGCCGTAGGCATCGCGGACGGCATCAGGTTCTTCGGAGAGACGAAACGCTCGCTGCGTGTTTTCAGAAGTGAGCAGTTGCAACGCTCGCTGCTGAAAGCCGGTCATCGAGTCGGCCGCGTTCACTCCGGCTTGTTCGCGCAGTTGCGAATCGACGACTTCGAACAACCGACGACGCAGCGCGAGCCGTTCCGTCGAGACATCGGCCAGCAGAGTCAACTCTGGAATCGCGAACTCCGGCGAGTTCGGATCGCGGAGCACGAACAGCGGATCGCGCGAGCGGCCGAGAATCCCCGCGAAGAATCCCGGCTGAGGCGGGCCGCCGGCACCTTCGGCGGTGATGTACGGCAGATGAACTTGCGGCACGATGGCACGATCCGGCGGCCGGACCATCGAGAGCACGCAACCCGGAGACGGGTAATCGGTCGGCTTCGTGCCGCCGCCGATTTCGCCGCGGTCGTGACCGGTCATCGCAGCGTACACGGCCGCCGCATGAGCGTTGTTGACTCCGTGGTGCATCGAACGCACGACCGTCGCGCGGTGCATGTGCCGCGCGAGCTTCGGCATCTGGTCACTGACGAAGTAGCCGGGCAGCGAGGTCGGAATCGGTTGGAACTCGCCGCGAATGCCGTCTGCCGCGTCGGGCTTCATGTCCCACATGTCGAGATGGCTCGGCCCGCCATTCAAGAACAAGATGATGCAATGATCGGCCTTCGAAACGAGTGACGATTTCGGCACGGCCTGCTCACGAGCCGACAGCAAGTTCGGCAACGACAGCCCCATCAGCCCCAATCCGCCCACTTGCAGCAGATGGCGGCGAGACAACTCGTCAGCTCGATTCAGTCCGGTCAGATTGAGCATTCACAAACCTCACGTTGTCGGAAACGTCATCACCACCAGCGGAGACGAGTTGCCACGATATTCGCCGTCCTTGTCCACGACTTTTCCGTTGCCGTTGCTGCCGGCGTTGGTCGTCAGCAGCACGAGCCACTTGCCGGACGGATGCTGCCGCACCGCGTGGCAGTTTGAGAGCTTCGTTTCGGAGAGCGGCTGTTCGTCTTCGACTCGCCAGCAGACGAACTTCCCTTGGCCCGGATTGCCGCTGGTCGTGATGAGCCAGCAGCCATCGGGGTGCCATTCGAGATCGGTGACGAAAACATCGCCGCCAGCGCCCAGTTCGGCCTTCTTTTTCAACTCGCCAGACGCGACGTCGAACGCCAGCACGGTCGGCTTGCCTTGGACGTTGCCGCCGTTCTCCGGCTGAGTTCCACCGACCAGCAACTGCGAACCATCCGGACTGACGGCCATCGAATGCACACCACCGACGTCTTGCAAGCGGTTCGGTTTGAAGAGCAATCCGGCATCAAACTCGCGGACCTTCGTTGCGCCGGCCAGTTCCCACTGAGTGACTTTTGATTCGAGCGACCCGACGAAAAGCGACTTGCCGTCCGACGCAAAACGCATCACGGACAGATCGCCACCGACTTTGATCTCCGACTGTTTCTTTCCGTCAGCCGACCAGAACACGACTCGGCCATCACGGCCGCACGTCGCAATCTTCTGGCCATCGGGCGAAACCAACACGCAGCGAATCCAACCGTCGTGAGCGTTCTCGATTTTCCAAACGGGATCGGTTGCGTCGTCGCAGTACGACCAGCAGGCGAGGTTGCCGAAAGAGTCCGCGGCGACCGCAAGTTTTCCATCTGGCAAGCACGCACAAGTGCTGACCCACGAAATCAACCCCGTCAGCGGCGGCTTCTCGGCGAGTTCCGGTTCCGGCTTGTCGGGCACGAGGCTCCAGCGACCGACTTGGCCTTCCATGCTGCCGGCCAGCAAGAACACGCCGGTCGGACTGAAACATGTCGAGATAAATTGTTGCGACAGTTCAAGCGGTTTCTTCGCGGCCTTCGGAGTGAATTTGGCTTTGAGTTCGGGCGTCATGCCAGCACCTCTTTCACCGCGTGCATGTCGTCGTGAGCGATCGGCAACGGTTGTCCGTGATTGTCGAACTGCGTCTTGGACGAGTCGATGCCCAACGCCGCGAACCAAGTGTGAAACATGTGACCGATGTCGTAGGCGTCCCCTTCGACGGCGGTCCCCTTCGCGTTCGTCTTGCCGACAGTGAGTCCTCGCTTCACGCCTCGTCCCGACATCGCCAGCGACCACGCTTCCGGAAAATGATCGCGGCCGACATGCCCGTTGATGCGCGGCGTACGACCGAACTCGGACATCGTGATGACCAGCACATTGTCGAGCATCCCGCGCACTTGCAGGTCTTCGACGATCGACGCGAACGCTTGATCGTAGCGCGGCATCAGGCTGGCGTGTCCATTGAAGTTGTCGCCGTGCGTGTCCCAACCGTAGCTGGTGACTTTGACGAACGTGACTCCGACTTCCAGCATTCGCCGAGCGACCAGCATGTGTCGGCCGAACTCATGATCGCCGTATCGCTCACGGTCACGAGCCTCGACGGTCGACAGATCGAACAGCGATTGCCGCCGCATCAACTCACGAGCCGACTCGAAGACATACCCGTTGGCTTCCGCCGCGCCCGGACGACGTCGCAGGCGATAGCGTTCATCCGCTTTGGCACGCAGCGTCTGACGCAACTCTTCGTCGGCTTCGGTGACTGATTCTGGCCGAGCCATGTTTTCCGGCGGCTTGCCGTCACCGAACGCGACCGCTCCGAATTGCGGGCCGAGGAATCCGGCGTCCTGATAGATGAATCCGCCGCTGCCCGGCTTGATCGAGACGTAGGCCGGCAGTCCGGTCCCCTGATTGCCGACCAACTTCGCGACTGACGAGCCGAAGAACGGATACGTCACGCCACGGTTCTTCGGATCGCCGCGCTGAATGCGCGGCACGCCTGCCGAGTGTGAATTGTCCTGAGTGCACATCCCACGCACGACGCAGAGATGCTGCATGATCTTGGCCGAGCGCGGCATCAACTCACAGACTTGGATGCCGGGCACTGACGTCTGAATCGGCCGAAACGGCCCGCCGAACTGCGAGTTCGGTTTTGGATCCCAGCTTTCATATTGACTCATCCCGCCGTCGATCCAGACGAACAGAACTTGCTTCTTCTGCTTGGCCAACTCTTCGCCGAAGGCTGCGTCGAACGGTAGTCCGCTCGCGGCGGTAGCTCCGGTGGCTGACATCCCGCCGAGCCATGCACGGCGCGACAGACGATGTTCCCAGGGTTTGCAGAGGTGTTGCATTGGGCTTCGGCCTCCTCGCAGATGATTCGGAAAAGCTTGGAGAGTCTAGGGTTCGACTCAGTGGATCACCACCATTTTCTC
>QWQF01000241.1 GCA_003669125.1 Planctomycetota bacterium | reverse complement strand
CTTGAGCACGAGATCCGCGCGGTCCCACATCTCGAAGCGGCAGATGCTGCGATGCTGTGGCGATTCAAGCAGGCTGGCTTCTCGGATCAGCAACTCGCCGGTTGGTGGGACGTCACGGAAATGGACGTCCGCCGCTATCGCAAACGGCTCGGCATCGAAGCGACCTTCAAACAGGTCGACACCTGCGCCGCCGAGTTCCCCGCGTTCACTCCGTATTACTACTCGACCTACGAGTCCGAAGACGAAACCCCCGCCAAGCAACCGGGCAAGAAGCGGGTCATGATTCTCGGCGGCGGCCCGAATCGCATCGGGCAAGGGATCGAGTTCGATTACTGCTGCTGTCACGCCAGCTTCGCGCTGCGGGAGCTGGGCATCGAATCGATCATGGTCAACTCGAATCCGGAAACCGTCAGCACCGACTACGACACGTCGGACTTGCTGTTCTTCGAACCGCTGACGACCGAAGACGTCCTCAACATTTGCGACCGCATGAATCCCGACGGCGTGATCGTACAGTTCGGCGGACAGACACCGCTCAATTTGGCGAAGGGACTCGAAGCGGCTGGCGTGAAGATCATCGGCACCTCGCCGGACATGATCGACGCAGCCGAAGACCGCAAACGATTTCAGGTCATCCTCGATCAACTCGGCCTGCATCAACCGCCGAACGACACGGCCACCGACATCACCGGCGCACGGCACGCGGCTGAACGAATCGGCTACCCGGTGCTGATCCGTCCGAGCTTCGTGCTCGGCGGTCGCGCGATGGAGATTTGCTACGACGAAGCCCAACTCGTGAAGTACACCAACGCCGCCGTCGAAGCCTCACAAGGCCGACCGGTCCTGATCGACAAGTTCCTCGAAGACGCGACCGAGGTTGATGTCGATGCCCTCTCGGATTGGAACGACGTGATCATCGGCGGCATCATGGAACACGTCGAAGAGGCGGGCGTGCATTCGGGGGACTCGGCCTGTGCGCTGCCGCCGAATTCGCTGCCGAACTCGGTCATCGAAGAAATCCGCGAAGCGACTCACAAGCTCGCGCGGGCGTTGCAGGTCCGTGGGCTGATGAATATCCAGTTCGCCGTCAAAGAAGAGAACGGCCACCACACGGTCTACGTCCTGGAAGTGAATCCGCGAGCCAGCCGCACGTCGCCGTTCGTCAGCAAAGCCACCGGCCGGCCGCTCGCGAAGATCGCCGCGAAGGTCATGGCCGGAGTCAGCCTCCGCGACCAAGGCGTCACCGAAGAAATCTGGCCAACGTACACGGCGGTCAAAGAGAGCGTCTTCCCCTTCAACCGATTCCAAGGCGTGGACATCATCCTCGGCCCAGAGATGCGCAGCACCGGCGAGGTCATGGGGATCGACGAAGATTTTTCCATCGCATTCGCCAAAAGTCAGATCGGTGCCGGAGCGACGCTGCCGACCGGCGGCAGCGTCTTCATCAGCATGGCCGGCCGCCACAAGCAACTGATGATTGAACCGATTCGTCGCCTGCAACAACTCGGTTTCAAGATCCTCGCGACCAGCGGCACCGCGCGAGTCCTCACCGAAGCCGGTTTGCCAGTGACGACCGTCAAGAAGCTGCAAGATGGACGGCCGAATCTGCTCGACTTCATGGCCAACGACGACGTGCAGCTCATCTTCAACACTCCGTCAGGCAAAGGTGCCCGTACCGACGAGGGCAAGATTCGAGCGGCGGCAGTGATGCACGGCATCTCCTGCGTCACCACCGTCCCCGGCTGTCTGGCCGTCGTGAAAGCCATCGAGGCGCTCCGTCAGAACCCAACGGTGCGCGTGCGATCCCTGCAAGAGTGGCTGACGCCTGCGGAACCGCTGTTAGTCCCCGCCAAGACCTGACGACTTTGCGAGCGACCGTTCGATTCCAATGCCACTCGATCATTTCCAACGGTTGTTGCGTTGCCTGGAGCTTGAAGCGGAGGCGGAAGCCGCCGAGATCGTGAAGCGGTCTCAGCGGGCAACTGGCGACGCGGCGGAACGGGCCGGCGTCTGTCTGATCGGGTTGACGATTCGCGAAGAGGAATCGGGATTCGGTGGGCGAGCAGTCATCACGCTCGGCAAGCGGGATCGGCGTGCGGAGTTGCCGTGGTCGAAGTTGAACTCCGGCAGTCCGGTCGTGCTGTCCGAAGAACAACTTTCTGAAAGCGGTGCCTGGCGCGGCGTCGTGACCGATCGAAATCGAGAGACGATCACTGTCGTGCTGGCTCAGTCGCCGGAACCGACGTCCGATCGGCCGACATTTCGGCTCGACTTGTCGTCGGATGAAATCTCGCGCGAGCGGCAGCGAGCGGCGGTCAAGAAAGTTGCGGCGGCCGACAGCGGACGACTCGCGGCGTTGAAACGCAAACTGCTCGGTGAGGAATCGCCAGAATTCACGACCGGCGTTGGCCTGATCACAGACGAGCGCGGATCGAATCGGCCGCTCGATGAATCGCAGCGAACCTCCGTCGAACATGCTCTGGCGTCGAAGGAGGTGGCGGTCATCCATGGCCCGCCGGGGACGGGGAAGACAACGGCGGTTGTGGAACTCATTCGACAAGCCGTGCTCCGCGGCGAGCGAGTGTTGGCGTGTGCTCCCAGCAATCTGGCGGTCGACAATTTGCTGGAGCGATTGCTGGCCACCGGGGAACGAGCGATCCGAATTGGACATCCCGCTCGCGTGTTGCCCGAACTGCGCGAGCACACGCTCGACTTGCAGGTTGCGGCGCATCCCGATTTGAAGCTGGCTCGCGAGTGGACCAAGCAGGCCTGGGCATTGCGGCGTCAGGCGGGGAAATTCACGCGCACCGCTCCGGAACGCGGGGCGCGACGCGAACAGCGTGACGAGGCGAAGCGGTTGCTGGCGGACGCTCGCAAAATGGAAGAGCGGCTGGTCGCGCACTTGCTCGATTCGGCGACAGTTGTTTGTGCGACGCTGACCGGACTCGACGACGAATTGCTCGGCGACTTGCAGTTCGATTTGGCGGTGATCGACGAGGCCGCTCAAACGACCGAGCCAGCCTGTTGGATTCCGTTGCTGCGAGCGAAGCGGCTCGTGCTGGCGGGCGATCATTGCCAGTTGCCGCCGACGATCTTGTCGAGCGAGTCGCAGCGACTGGGCTTCGATCTCAGCCTGATGCAGCGTCTCGTCGAACAATGGGGCGACGTGATCTCACGGCAACTCACGACGCAGTATCGGATGCACGAGCAGATTATGCGGTTCTCGTCGGTGGAGTTTTACGACTCCTCGCTGATCGCGGCCGACAGCGTGCGCGAACATCTCTTGGCCGACCTGTCGCACATCGGGACGATCCCGCTGACTCAAACAGCGATGCAGTTCATCGACACGGCTGGCTCAGACTGCGTCGAGCAGGCGGAGTCCGAAGGTTCCAGCCGCAACAATCCCGGCGAAGCGGACGTCGTCGCCCGGCAAGTTCAGGAGTTGCTCGATGCCGGAGTCACTCCCGCCGAGATTGCGGTCATCACGCCGTATGCCGCACAGGCCCGGCTGCTGCGAACGCTCATCGGCAACGCGGCCATCGAGATCGACACGGTGGACGGCTTCCAAGGCCGTGAGAAGGAAGCCGTCGTGATTTCGTTCGTGCGATCGAACGCAACGGGCGAAGTCGGCTTCCTGTCGGACACGCGACGAACGAACGTCGCGCTCACGCGAGCACGCCGCAAACTAATCGTCATCGGCGACAGCAGCACGCTCGCCAATCACGAGTTCTATCGCCGCCTGCTCGATCACTTTGAACGCGAGGGGGCCTACGGGACGGTGTGGGATCAGCCGGCCATGTAACCCGAAGCGTCAGCGAGGGCGAGCGTTCCAATACGCTCTGAATTCAGAGTCGTGTGACGCGTTCGCCCTCGCTGACGCTTCGGGTTACATGGCATTTCACATCATCTGCCAACTCGGAAACCACTTGAACAGCGCGATGGCCAGTGCCGTGCCGGCGGCCGGCAGCAGCACCGTGGTCACGAAGATCGGCCCGTAGGACCGCGCGTGCGTCTCGCCACAGATGTTGCGGATCAGCATGACGAGGTATCCGTTGGCCGGCAGCGAATCCAAACTGCCGGAGGCGATCGAAACCACGCGATGCAAAGCTCGCGGCGCGACACCAAGCTCGTCGATGTAGATCGGCTTGAGAATTGGCAGCGCAATCCCTTGGCCTCCCGATGCCGAACCAGCGATGCCGGCGATCACCGCGACGGCAATCGCTGCTCCGATCAGCGGATCGGCCGGCAAGTGTGTCACCCAGTTCAACACGATCTGAAACGCCGGCAGGCCTTTCACCGCCGAGCCGAATCCAACCACGGCACTCGTGGAACCGACCGCCAACAGGCCATTGAGGAAACCGTCGCCGAAACAACCCCAGACGTCCGGCAGGCGACGTCGCATCACGCAGAGACCAGCGACGATTCCCAGAAAAATCGACAGCGTTCCATCTTCCGGAAACTTGGCGAGCAGTGCCTCCAACATCGGATGGGCGTCGGCGTCGACGAGCTTGGCGGATTGGTGACAAGCGAACGGCAGCAGATTCAACGCGAGCAACGTCACCACCAGCGGAGTGATCGCCGCCAGAAACGACGGGCCTTGCGAGCCATCCGCCACACTGACTCGGTCTCCGTCGCGAGCCTCGAAACGCTCGCCCCCCTTGATCGCGTTGCGGAGCACTCGTTCGAGATACCACTGGCCGACTCCGAACATGAACAACGCCACAAGAATGCTCGCTGGCCAACCGGCGCGTGCATCGGTCAGCGATTCACCGGTCGCCGAGTCGAGCAGCTTTTTGATTGGGATCAGGTTCTGAATCTCCGGCGAGCCAGCCGACGTCATCGTGAAAGTGATCGAACCGAACGCGATCGCCGCCGGAATGAATCGTCGCGGCAGATTGGCCGCTCGGAACAATTGCACGGCCAGCGGGTAGACCGAGAACCCGACGACGAACAACGACACTCCGCCGTAGGTCAGCACGGCACACGCCAGCACGACCGCCAAACACGACCGCTCTTTTCCCAACCACCGACCTACTCGGTTGGCAATGCTGATCGCTGCTCCGGAATCGTCCATCATTTTCCCGAACACCGCACCGAGCGCGAAAATCAAAAAGAAGTCTTTCACATACTTCGCGAAGCCCTCCATGTAGGCACCGTTCATCGACGCCACGGGGTCTTCACCACTCAGCGTCACGGCGAGCAACGCGCACAGTGGTGCCACGACAAAGATGCTCTTGCCACGCACGACCAAGAACATCAGCAGAGCCAAGCTGCCAAACAGCACGAGCAGGTGATAGGCACTATTCATGGATGACTCGGAGATTTCAGCAGGATAATGGACGCCGAACGATGAACTCAAAAGTCGTCCTGCATCTTCCTCGTTCTGCCAATAGGTTTCTCATTGCGCGACCATGTTGATGTTTCGCGAAGTTCGGGGAATACTCGGAGTATGACCGAATCGGGCAGTTGACAGAATGATGGAGGCCGAATGATGAGCGTGCCTGTGCTGGTTGGAGAGCGGTGGTTCGTGCCGACTGTTTCGGCATGGGGACCCGTCTTCAATCCGTCTCTCGGTGAAGAGATCGCTCGCGTGCCGATGTGCGGAGTGGCCGAGGTCGAAGTCGCGGTTCAAGCGGCGGCAGCGGCTTTCACGACTTGGTCGATGACAGCCGCTCCGGCGCGAGCGGCGAAGATGTTCGCGTTCAAGGCGAAGCTCGAAGCGCACTTCGAGGAACTCGCGGCACTGATCACTCGCGAGAACGGCAAGACACTGGAGGAAGCTCGCGGCGACGTGCGGCGCGGGATCGAGGTCGTCGATTTCGCTTGCGGGATTTCGCATCTCTGCAAAGGCGAAACTCTGCCGCAGGTCGCGGACGGGATCGACGGCGTGACGATGCGCGAGCCGATCGGCGTCTGTGCCGGCATCACACCGTTCAACTTTCCGGCGATGGTCCCGCTGTGGATGTTTCCGATCGCGATCGCGTGCGGCAACACATTCATTCTGAAGCCCAGCGAGAAAGTGCCGCTGACGGCAGTCCGTCTCGCGGAACTGGCGCTCGAGGCCGGACTGCCACCCGGCGTGTTGAACATCGTGCATGGCGGACGCGCGGCGGTCGATGCGCTGCTGGAACATCCCGGCATCGCGGCGATCAGCTTCGTCGGTTCGACACGAGTCGCCGAGCATGTTTACGTCACCGGCTGTCGGCACGGGAAACGAGTGCAAGCAGCCGGCGGCGCGAAGAACGTGATGATCGTCATGCCCGATGCCGAGCCAGCCGCGACAACCCGTGCGATCATGGGAGCGGCTTACGGCTGCGCCGGTCAGCGCTGCATGGCCGGTTCGATCTTGATGGGAGTCGGCGATGCGGCTCCGCAGGTGCGCGATCAGATCGCCGCTGCGATCGACAAGCTGGTGATCGGCGACACGTCGGCGAATCCCAAAGCGGACATGGGACCGGTCATCGACTCGGCCGCGCGCGAGCGAATCCTGAAATCCATCGAAGTGGGTGTCGCCGAAGGTGCGACTCTGGTTCGTGGCGGCAGGCACGAGAGCCAGAGCCGTGGCTTCTTCGTTCCGCCGACCCTGTTCGATGAAGCAACGCCCGAAATGCACATCGTTCGCGAGGAACTCTTTGGTCCGGTGCTGACCATGCTGCGACCGCGCGATCTCGACGAAGCAATCGCTTGGGCGAATCGCAGTCCGTACGGCAACGGCGCGGTGATCTTCACCAGCAGCGGCGGAGCGGCTCGACAATTTGCTCGCGACGTGCTGTGCGGCATGGTCGGCGTGAACGTTGGCGTGCCGGCTCCGATGGCGGCGTTCGCGTTCTCCGGTTGGAATCGCTCGTTCTTCGGCGACCTGCATGTGCAGGGGACGGAAGGGGTGATGTTCTACACGCGGCAAAAAATCGTTCTGTCCCGCTGGGACAACGCGTATCGACGAACGCAGGGTTGGTAGCGACTGTTTTTGACGAGGCAACTTAGATGCTGACGCCGTTCGGTGCCTTCTATGTTCCTGCGACCATTCTCATTGGCGGCGGTGCGCGGCGCGAGGTGGTCGCACAACTGCAACGATTCCTGATTCAACGAGTGCTGCTCGTCACGGACGTCGGCATGATGCAACTTGGGCCGGCACGGGAGATCGCGGCGTTGCTCGAAGACGCGGGCATCTCGGCCACGATCTTCGACAGCGTGCAACCGGACCCGACCGACAAGAATGTGGCAGACGGATTGGCCATGTACCGCTCGGAAGGTTGCCAAGCGCTCGTCGCAGTCGGCGGTGGATCGCCCATCGATGCGGCCAAAGCCATCAGCGTGCTGACGGCCAACTCGCCGCCGCTCAGCCAGTACGCGGGTTATCACAAAATTCCGCGAGCGGGTGCTCCGCTGATCGCGATCCCGACGACGGCCGGGACTGGCAGTGAAGCGACCAAGGTCTCGGTCATCACCGACACCGAGCGGGACGTGAAGATGATGATCCTGAGCGTCCACTTGCTGCCGACGATTGCGCTGGTGGATTACGAACTGACACTCACGATGCCCCCTGCCCTCACGGCGGCCGTCGGTGTGGACACACTGACCCACGGTATCGAGGCGTACGTTTCGCGGAAGGCTCACGGCATGACCGATCCGCTGGCGCTGTCGTGCATCGAACTGGTCGCGAAGCATCTGCGAACAGTGTATCGCGAACCGAACAACCACGAGGCGCGGGCCGGCATGATGCTGGCGGCGTGTCAGGGAGGCATGGCATTCGCCAACAGCAGCGTCTGTTTGGTGCATGGCATGAGCCGCCCAATCGGCGCGGTGTTCCATGTGCCGCACGGCTTGTCGAACGCGGTCTTGTTGCCGACGGTCACGCAATTCTCATGGCGTGCGAGTGTCGAGCGGTATGCGAAGGTCGCCAGACTGCTCGGCTGCTGTCCGTTCCACACGCCGGACGCGCGTGCGGCCGAATCGCTGGTCGAGGGTTTGCAGCAACTCAACACCGATCTCAATGTGCCGCGACTGCGAGACTGTCGCGGCGTCGAGGAGGCCCGATTCCGAGTGTTGCTTTCCAAGATGGCCGCCGATGCGCTCGCCTCCGGCAGTCCGCAAAACAATCCACGAGTGCCGACCGCCGAGGAGATCGTGGCTCTGTACGAAACGGCTTGGTAACTGGAATGTTGCGGATGTCGCCCATTCTTTGGGGAACTTTGGTCGCCTGGAATCGGTCCATTCGTCACAAACGCTGTCGAATTTCGAAGAGGGCTTTCTCGCCCCTGCGTTCGCAAGACACTTCTGCGAACTCGTGGTATTCTGCCGTCGATGGTTCCAATCACTTCTGAAAAACGGAATTGACTTTCCATGTTTCCGACCTGTCCCGCGTGCAAGCAATCGGTCCTGGATGACGACGTCGAGAACTGTCCGTTCTGCGGCGCGAACATGAAAACTGGCAAGGGGGGCAACCAAGGCCTCGCTCAGAAGGCGACGCCGAAGCCGGTCGCCAAGGAACGACCCAGCGCACCGAGTGCTCCCGCTGCGGCGGCTTCGACTGCAAAAGCGGCTCCCGCCAAGTCGGCACCGGCCGCGAGCAAAGACGACGACGATGATCCGTTCGGAGTCGATGCGGCGTCGAACAGCCGAGCAATTCTGCTGTCGCCTCGGCCAGCAAAAGGGAAGACCGTGCGGCTGGTTTGTCCGATGTGCGAGACTCCGGGCTTCGCGGCCGCCGACGCGGCGGGCAAAGAGGTGAAGTGCTGCAACGAACAGTGCGCACTGCCGATCTTCACCGCTCCGAAAGCTGGTGGAGTAACTGCTGGGGCCGATCCTCGAGTTCATGCAACGACGACTGCGGCAGCCGCCACGTCCTCCGCGAAAAAGACATCACCCGCGATGATTCTGACGGCGGTCAGCACGTTGGTGCTGGCTGGCGGCAGCTTGTGGTACTTCGTGTTCAACGAACCGGCTGGGATCAAGCCTCTTCCGGCAACCCCCGCAACGGGGAGCCAGTTGCCGGTCACGAACACGCCTGACGCTGGCACGGAGAAAGTTGACGACAAAAAGACCACCACCAATGCCAAGCCACGCGGTGACGAATTGCGAGCGACCATTCTGCCGGTCCTCGTCACGATGTCTCAAACCTCGGACAAGAATCGCAGCAAGCATTTCTGTCGCCGCCTGACCGCGGAAGCCTACGTTGAAGCCGGCGATCTCAAAATCGCGAGGGAGAACATCGATCAGTTGCTCATTCTGACACCGAAGCTTCCGTTTCACCAGATTCCCCCGCTGACACAGATCGCCTGGCGAGAACTGTCCGCGGGCAACGCTGAGGGAGCGAAGACTGCACTCGATGCGGCTTGGAAAGCCGCGACTGATCTGCCGGCGGTCAGCCGACTCACGTTCGATGCGACGACCGACTTGGCGGCAGCGCTTTTCGCGAGCGGACGTGCCGACGACGCGCAGAGCCTGATGAAAAAGGAAAACATGCTGCCGTCGGGTTCGAGCGGGACGTTGGCCGCGTTGTCTCGACGGGCACGCTTGTTGCGCTCGTTCGATTTGGAGGAGTCGTCGGCATCGCTGCCGATCATTCCCTGGAAGTCGCCACAGTGGGTTGTCTCGACAAGCACTTTGGTCCTGCGTGGCCACGCGGACAAAGGCGCGGAGTGGATCAAGCTCTGTCCGGACGCAGAGACCAAAGCCGAGTGCTGGGCGGCGTGGGGTGACGCCGTGGTCGCGTTGCCAAGTTCAGCGGCTGCGAACAAAGACGACTCGATCATCGCCGCAGTGCGTGATGAGTCGCCCGCCACGCAGGCTCGAGTTTGGGCACGTGTCGCTGCCGGCCGTTTAGCGATCAAGCAAAAGGACGCCGCGAACCGCGCGCTGACCCACGCGGCGACGGCGATAAAGGCCGTCCCGCTGCCGGAAGACTTCGCCATTCCGGAAATGAAAGAGATTCTGAAGCTGAACCTTTCAGACGCGGTCGCACCGAAGTTGAACGCGATTGCCTCGGCGGAAGTCGCTCGCGCACAGACACTCCTCGGTCAGGAGCAGCCGGCGACGGAATCGCTGACTGCCGCGATGCAGCATCTGCGCGGGCACGCCCCCAGTCCGTTCGCGGCGACTCGGCTGTTTGAGGCGACTTCACGCGACGTCAACTCGGTGAAGGCTCAGTTGAAGACGGCGTTGAATTTGAAAACTGACGACAAGGTTGTCCAGGCGTTGACGACGTACCGTGCGACGTGCCGTGCAATGTTCGATGCCGCGAACGCGCGGTTCGCGCTGCAAACGGACATCCTCAAGGCGGCCGTCGATTGGCCGCTACTCGATGCGGTGTGGAACGAAGCGACCGCTCGTGCGGGAGAGAGCACTCCGCCGGAAACTCGCGAAGAGTTTCTCAAGACCAACTTGTCCGTGCGGCTCGGCCAACGACTGCGAGCGACGGGCGAGGTCGATCAAGCTCGGCTGTGCGAGAACGCCGTCACAACCGGCGAACTGACCGACGCTCGCGACGCGCTGCAGCGAGAGACCGCCAACGCGGTTGAAAAAGGTGACGTCAACAGCGTCTCCCAAAAGCTTGGGGCCTATCAACCGGCGAAAGCCGCAGGTGAGAAAACCTCCACTGAAGATACCGACTGGCCGTTGCTCTGGGAGTTGCGACTCGCCTGTCGGCTCGCGAAGGCCGGCCAGACTGAAAAGGCATTCGACCTCGTCAGCGGTTCCAAAGACATGCTCTGGCGCGAGGAAGGTTTTGAAATGCTGGCGGCGATCGTCGCGAAGAATCCTGCCGCCGCCGAACCTGTCTGGAAAAAATATCGCCCCAGCTTGCTGTCGCCGACCGAGAAGATCGCCATCTTCCGAGGACTCTGCGCGGGACTGTCGTCGTCATTGGCTGCAAATCCGTAGTGCAGAATCGCGCGTCGCCAATCATGCCAGTGACGACGAAGCCGGCTTCCAATACTCCGGCGGCGCGAAGATGTCCGCCACGGCAATGTGGAAGTCGGGCAGAATTGGCTGAGCGGTCGCTTTGTGTCGCCACGACAGACTGCCGCTGAGCGTCTGATGTTCTCGCGCCGCCTTGTTCGCGTAGCCGGGACGCAGCGTATGCACCGCTTTTTCGATTAGATCGACGACCCACAAAACTTCCACGCCCCAATTCGTGTACTCAAACACGCGGTCGTTCAGCGACTGGCGGCGGTCGTTCGAGGATATGACCTCGACAACCAGCGCTGGCCGAGTGTCGGTGATCGACTTGTCGGTCTCCGCGAAAAACTCCCCGCCAAGGAAATAGCTGATGGCAGGAACCCGAACCGTGTCGGGATTGCGGCTCACGATCAAACCCAATTCGAAGCACGGGTAACCTTCGCGATGCTCATTCAAATAGCCGGCCAACGCCTTCGACAAATTCAGGACCGCGACGCGATGCTCCTCCTCCGGAGGACTCAGAGGCTCAACGCGGCCACGCACCAATTCGACCCAGTGCCCCCCTTCGGGAAGGTCATAGCGGGCATCGTCAAATGATTCGGCACTCAAGCGGGCAACGTCGATCATGGCAAGGCGGTAGTCCGTGGTCCGTGGCTGCGATCCGACAGGCAAGAATGATACGCTGTGCTATTCTGCAAACAACGGACAACGAAGCAAACCACCGCATGCTCATCCGCCCCTTCCGCCCCACCGACTTGCCGACCCTGAAGCGAATCACCGTCGCTGCGTTCGACGGCGTGTCGATTGACCAAGGAATGCAGAAACTCTTTGGGCCAATCCACGGGCACGATTGGCAATGGCGCAAAGCTCGGCATTTGGACGAAGACGTCGCTCGCGATCCCAGCGGCATCTTCGTGGCCGAGATCGACGGCCGGATCATCGGCTGCATCACGACGTGGCAGGACCGCGAGGCGGGGATCGGCCACATCCCCAACCTCGCGCTGGAAGCCGACTGCCGCGGCCAAGGCTTGGGACGCAAGCTGATCGAGTTCGCCTTGCAACACTTTCGCGACTCCGGGCTGACTCACGCCAAGATCGAAACGCTGGCACAAAACGCGGTCGGCGAGCACCTCTACACGTCGCTCGGCTTCCGCGAGGTGGCTCGGCAGATTCACTTCGTGGCGGAGTTGTGAGCCGTCGCCACGCTCGCCAGAGCCTGGGTCATCGCTGACTGCCCACGTTCTGGCGAACTTGGCGACATTGTGCTCACGGCTTCGGCGAGTAATCCGTCGTCTTCATGTAGACCGCTTCGACCTTGGCCACGATCTTGCCGTCCTTCTCGGATTCATCGCGAGCCTTGTGCCATTCCGGATCGTTGCGGAATGCGTCCCACGATTTTTTCGCCGCTTCGGGACTGGCGTGCCAGATCACATAAATCAGTGTGTTGTTCGCGGTCTTCTCGTCGGTCGGCGTCCAGTACATGACGTTCTTCATGCCATGCTTCTCGAACAACTTCAGCGTGTGGTTCTTGAACCGAGCATTCAGATTCGGCAGGCGGCCTTCGAGTGTTGTGTACGTTCGCAGTTCAAAAACTCCGGTCATCTTTGGCTCCTGACCAATGGTGGCGTTCGACCGCAGGGCGACGACGGCCAGCAACACGCTCAGCACAATCCCCCACGCGGACAGTTGATTCAACTTCATAATGCGTCTCTCCTGAGAAAAAAGAAATTTGCCTCGGCTCACTCAACGGCCGAATGAGGACAGCATAAGCTCCACGCCGTGCTCCCGAAACTCACCTCGCACCCTTGGAAGATCCATGTCTGACCTCCGCGAGACGCATCAAACGCTGACCGCTCGCAGCGTCGAGTTTGTCACTCCGCCGCACTTGATCGCCAAGATGCCCGACCACGAAATCTGGATGGCGTTCTTTCGCGATCTTGATGGCAACACTCTGACGCTGATGAGCGAACTACGCTGAAGAGGAGATTCCCATGCCGACAGCCAATCTCAAATTCGTCGAAGCCTACCGAGCGGCACATCCGATCCAGGCGCATGCCTTGCGAATGGCGTTGGAGGAGGCCGGAATTCGCGTCATCATCGAAAACGAAGCGTTGCAAGGGGCAATCGGAGACGTCCCTCCTGGCTGGTCATCCGCCCCACGACTGCTCGTCGAGGAATCGCAACTCTCTGCGGCGAGAGAGATCATCGGCCGCGCAGACCACGGCAAGAGTTTCGATCTCCGCCGAACGCAGTCCGAGCCGACTCGCTGTCTGGCTTGCGACGCGATCATGGCCGAAGCCGAAACGGCCTGCCCAAAATGTGGTTGGTCCTACGAACCAGACGACTCTGCCAAGCCACTGTGATCTCGCTGACAAACACGGCGCGACACAAAATTGGCGATCGGGCTGCGAACCGGGCTTTGCGCTTCCGCTACAACGCGGCTCCGGCCAAACTGATGCCGATTCTGGATCGCGGTTCTGCGAGGAAGGGGCGATGACGATGCGTTTGTGGCTTTCGTTGCTCATCGGGTTGCTGTGCGGCTTCGCCGTGTCGCGCGACACGGCTGCCGAGAACTCACCAGTTCCCAAGTTTGAATCCGACATCGCGCCGATTCTGGAAGCACGCTGTTTGAAATGTCACGGCGACGGAAAGCTCGAAGCGGGACTCGATCTGCGGCGGCGGTTCTTGATCGTCAAAGGGGGCGACAGCGGAGCGGGGTTGGTCGAAGGCAATCCGGACGAGAGTCTGCTCCTCCAAAAGATTGACGCTGACGAAATGCCGCCCAAGGATGAAGGTCGGCTCGACGACAAGCAAAAGGCGTTGCTGCGTCGCTGGATCGCGAGCGGGGCGAAGACCGTCGCCGAAAAAGAAGCCCCCATCGACGAAGCCGAGCAAGCCAGCCGATTGTCCGACGAGGACCGTGCGTTCTGGGCATTTCAGCCGCCGAAAAAACCGGCTGTGCCACGACTCACAACTTTGAACTCTCAAATCTCAACTCCGATCGATCTGTTTCTACTCGCCAAGTTGGCTGACAAGGGCCTGACGTTCAACGCGGAAGCCTCGAAATCAATACTCCTGCGGCGAGTCACCTTCGATCTGCTCGGCCTTCCGCCGACGATTGAAGAGTTGGATGAGTTCCTCGCCGACGAATCGCCGGACGCTTACGAGAAAGTGGTGGATCGGCTGCTGGCCTCGCCTCGGTTCGGCGAGCGCTGGGGACGACAATGGCTCGACATCGCCGGTTATGCAGACTCGGACGGTTACCTCGCGGCAGATCGGCTGCGGCCGGAGGCGTGGCGCTATCGCGATTGGATCATTCGGTCGCTCAACAGCGACCTGCCGTATGACCAGTTCGTGACGCAGCAGTTGGCGGGGGACGAACTCAGCGACTGGCGGCGAGCCGACGAGATCACTCCGGAAGTTTACGACCAGCTCGTGGCGACCGGCTTCCTGCGAACGGCGCTGGACCCGACCTATCCGGGCTACATCGAACCCAACGAAGTCCATCAAGTCCTGGCCGACACGATGCAGATTGTCGGCACGACGTTTCTCGGCCTGACCGTGCATTGTGCCCGCTGTCACCAGCACAAGTTCGATCCGATTTCGCAGCGCGACTATTACTCGCTGCAAGCGGTGTTCGGCGGGGCGCTCGATCCCGCTCGCTGGCAGCCGTCCGAGGTGCGCAGCATTCCGTTCGCCAGCGAACCGGAGGAAGCTCGCATCAATGAACACAACAATCTGGCCGCCGCTCGCATCGCCGCACTGACGGCTTCGCTCAACGAGCTGACGTTGCGATTTCGACGGAAGCGGATCACTCAAGAACGGCTCGCCGATCAGGCCCAGTTCGAAAAACTCATCACCGCGCTGATCGTCGAACCGACGAAACGCAATGACGAGCAAAAGAAACTCATCGAACAACATGGCCTCGCGAGCGTCTCGCTCACCGAAGCCGATCTCGCCGCGCGGTTCAGTGATTACCGAGAGGACTCCGCCAAGCTCAAAGCCGCGCTCGCCGCCGAAGCCGCTCTGAAGAAGACAATCACCCGCATTCGCGGACTGGCGGATCTCGACGAGAAAGCCGCCGTCGGCCACATCCTGCGGCGCGGTGACTACAACAAACCCGGAGCGGAAGTCGCTCCCGGAGTGGTCGAGGTGCTTGCGCCCGCTGGATTCCAGTTCGCGCCACAAGCCGGCTACAAGACGTCTGGCCGTCGCACCGCACTCGCGCGCTGGCTGACCTCCCCGGAGCATCCGCTGCTGGCTCGAGTGCATGTGAATCGCGTGTGGGCCAGCCACTTCGGCCGAGGCATCGTCCCAACGATCGCCAACTTCGGTCGCAGTGGAGCAAAACCGACACACCCCGAATTGCTCGATTGGCTGGCGGTGGAATTCGGGGGGCGGAATTCATTTTCTCAAAAGCGTCTTCACCGCTTGATCGTCAACTCCGCCGCATACCGCCAATCGGCCGACCTCGACGCGGCGAAACAACCACTCGATCCCAACAACATCCTGCTCGGTGCCTGGTCGCCGAAGCGGCATCAAGGTGAAGTTGTGCGTGACAGTCTGTTGACTGTTTCCGCTCGGCTGAACCCGACGCAGTTCGGCAAGTGGGCCAACGTCGCCGCGCAAGGAGACGGCTCCGTCATCGACACCGACGATGAACCGGGCCGCCGCCGCTCGATCTACCAAATCGTCCGCCGCAGTCAGCACCTCACGATGCTGGAACTCTTTGACACGCCGCTGATGGAAGTGAACTGCCCGGAACGAACCGTCTCGACCGTCCCGCTGCAAGCCCTCGCGATGCTGCACGGGCCGATGTCTGACCTCGCCGCTGGCGGACTGACCGAACGGGTCTGGTCCGCCGCTGCCACCGATCCCGATCGGATTCGATTTGCATTTCGATTGCTGTTCACTCGCGAGCCAACCGCCACGGAATCCGACCGCATCCTGCGAACGCTCTCGGAACTTTCGCGAGAACAACTCACGAACAAACCGACGCCCACCGATCCCGAAAAAGAAGCCGCCCTCAAAGCCGCATGGCGGCAAGTCGCCCTGGTACTGCTCAACAGCAACGAGTTTGTCTACGTGCATTGAACGAGGATCGAATGACGCTCTTCCCAACGAACTCCACTCGATTCGCGGATGCGATGTCGCGCCGCGATTTGTTCACTCGCAGCGCATCCGGATTCGCCGGGATCGCGCTGGGCGGGATGCTCTGCGAAGAAGCCGCACGGGCCGAAGGATCAAACGATGTCACCGGCGGATTTCACTTTCCTTCGCGAGCCAAGGCCGTCATCCAACTCTTTCAGCATGGTGGCCCAAGCCACATGGACACGGTCGATCCGAAGCCGGAACTCAACGCCCAGAACGGCAAACCGATGCCGAAATACTTCACCGATCTGGTGAAGATCTCGGCGCACGGCAACTTACTCGGCTCGCCGTTCAAGTTTCGGCCGCATGGCGAGTGCGGCGTCGAGTACTCCGAAATCCTGCCGCACACGGCGACCTGTGCCGACGACATCGCCGTCATCCGCTCGATGCACTCCGAGCACAACAACCACGAACAAGCTCTCTGGCAAATCCACACCGG
>QWQF01000084.1 GCA_003669125.1 Planctomycetota bacterium | reverse complement strand
TCGCCGGCACCGGCAAATCGGGGTTCAGTGGCGATGGTGGCTCGGCTCGCGAGGCGACGTTCAACAAGCCACACTCGATCGCGCTAGACGGCAAGGGAGCACTCTTCATCTGCGACATCGGCAACCATCGCGTACGCCGAGTCGATTTGAAAACAGGCGTCGTCACGACCTTCACCGGCACCGATGACAAAGTGGTACCGAAGGAGGGTTCCTCGTTCGTCAACGCCGCCGTTTCTGGGCCGCGAGCGATTGATTTCACGTCGGCGGGTGACGCCATCCTCGCGCTCCGCGAGGGCAATTCGGTTTATCGGCTGGATCTCAGCAAGCAGCAATTTGCGCATCTGGCAGGGACCGGCAAGCAGGGCTACACCGGCGATGGCGGAGCGGCTCGATTAGCGACACTGTCCGGCCCGAAGGGGGTCGCGATCGCTCCGAACGGGGATGTTTTTCTGGCAGACACTGAAAGTCACACCGTTCGAGTTCTGCGGCACACGAGTGCGATCATCGAGACGGTCGTCGGCGACGGAAAGAAGCATGACGGACCAGATGGCGATCCGAAGTCCTGCGGATTGGCTCGGCCACACGGAGTCTGCGTGGACTCGGCCGGCAACGTCTACATCGGCGATAGCGAAAACTATCGGGTCCGCAAATTGACGGTGCGATGATCGAACGCTCCCCAAAAAAGAACCGTGCTGGTCGATTCGAGGGGCAACCGACCAGCACGGTTCAATGAAACGCTCATCGCAGCCAGCAGTCGCTGACGACGTTTCGCTGCACACGGCGCGACTCGCTGCAAACTACGAGTCCAGCCAACCGCGACGTTGCATGTAGACCAGCAAGCCGGCGGTCGTTGCGGCCATCAGACCCAGCGCGAAAGGATAGCCGTAGAACCAGCGCAGTTCGGGCATGTTCCAGGGGGCGTGGCCGTTCTGGTGGTCGAAGTTCATGCCGTACAGGCCGGTGATGAAGCCCAGCGGCAGGAAGATCGTCGAGAGGATCGTCAGCACTTTGATGACCTGGTTCATCTTGAAGCTGTTCTGCGAGAGGTAGTAGTCCCGCAAGTCCGCGCACATCTCGCGGTAGGTTTCGACGACATCCAAGATCTGAGCGGTGTGATCGACGCAATCGCGGAGATACACCCGCGTCTCCTGAGCCACGAACGCCGAGTCGTCGCGGATCAATTCCAGCAACGAATCGCGCTGAGCCCACATCGTCTTGCGGACTTGCAGCAGGTTCGTGCGCAGTCGATGCAGTTCCGACACGATTCGCGGCGACGGTGCGTTGGCGATGGCATCGTCGAGTTGCTCCATGCGGTCGCCGTACTTTTCGACCAGCGGGAAATAAGCGTCGAGCGTTGCGTCGAGAATCGCATACGCCAAGTAATCTGGACCCGCGTGACGCAGACGCCCCGCATGTTTTCGGAGCCGCTCGCGCAACGGATTGAGACAGTCACCGGGGCGTTCTTGGATCGTCAGCAAGAAATTCTTACCCAGAAAGATCGACGTCTGATCGGTCCGCAGCGGATCGGCGTCTTCGATCATGCGAGTGACGATGAAGAGGTACTGGCCGTAATCCTCGACCTTCGGTCGCTGATGAACGTGGACCACGTCCTCCATCGCCAGCGGGTGAATGCCGAACAAATCGGCCAGCGTTTCCAACTGCCCGACGTCGGCCAGACCTTCGACGTTGACCCACGTCACCGGCCAGTGACTCAGAAATTCGTCAAGCTTTCCAACGTCCGTCAGTTCTGCTTCGTGAATTTCCGTCGGCGAATAACTAATCACCGTGATCCGCGTCGGCGCGGCATCGAGAGGCGGCAGAAACGTGCCGGGAGCGGCTCCGGGCTTCGTCTGTCGGCGAAACGGGGGATCGACCGGCAGCAGCGAAGAGTCGTCGGACATGGTCGTCTCCGAAACATGGAACTGCAAAACAGCAATTCCTCAAACCACGCTGTCGTCCGACCTCTTGTGGCCGGTTGGTTCACACCCACACTTGAATCGCCCAGACCGCACGAGCCAAGGCTACGCAGGCTCGGCATAGTGCGGCGAAAGGCCCCAATCTGCAAGCACCTCGCGCTCTCGCTGCTGCATCGACGCTTGCTCCTTCCGAGTCATGTCGTCGTAGCCGCACAGGTGCAGCAAGCCATGCACGACGTACAGCGTCACTTCGTCGAGCGGCCGCCAGCGATATTTCGCCGCCATCTGCTTGGCCATCTCTGAGCTGAGGATGATCTCCCCCTCAATCCGCTTGCCACAGCCGCGCGGCGAGCCTTTCGGGATCGGCAGCGAATCCGGATCGAGTTCTTCCTCCAGCAGAAAGCTCAGCACATCGGTCGGGTAATCGTGTTGCAAGTAGCGGATGTTGAGGTCATGGATCGTTTCATTATCGACGATCGCGATGCTGATCGAAGCCGACACGCACTTCTCCACCGCGAGTACCGATCGTACGACATCCACGAGACGGCGATGATCGACCTTGAGCACCTTCTGCGAGTCGTCGATCTCGACCTCGTAACGAGTGATCCAATCCGGAAGGATCTCAGGCGTTGACGACTTCGCGTGGGCAGGCTTGGACTTCGAATCAGAGTTGGCAGGCATGAGCGAAACGATCTAAATGTGTGCGGACGTTTTCTTGGACGTGCTGGGGATCGTCGGCTTCAGGATCAACATTCCCAGCGGCGGAAGCGACAGCTTCACGCTCTGAGCATGGCCATGCGCACGGACTCGTTCGGTGCGGACTTTGCCTTGGTTGCCGACGTTCCCGCCGCCGTAAATCTGCGCGTCGCTGTTGAGAATTTCGGTGTAGTCGCACTCGGATGGAACTCCGATGCGATAGTCGTATCGCGGCACCGGAGTGAAGTTCAGCACGACGACCGTGAAGTCCTCAGGTTTTTTGGCGTAGCGGCAAAAGGCGTAAACGCTCTGCTGCCAGTCGTCACATTGCAACCACGAGAAACCGGTGCTCTCGAAGTCCACTTCGTGCATCGAAGGTTGCTCGCGGTAGACGCGGTTCAGGTCGCCGAGGAATCGACGCAGGCCGTCGTGCTTTTCGTGTCCCAGCAACGCCCAGTCGAGTTCCGTGTTGTGGTTCCATTCGAGCCATTGGCCGAACTCACCTCCCATGAACAGCAGCTTTTTTCCGGGCATCGTGAACTGATAGCCGAAGAGCATTCGCAGGTTCGCGAACTTCTGCCAATAGTCGCCGGGCATCTGTGACAGCAGCGACTTCTTGCCGTGGACAACCTCGTCGTGCGACAGCGGCAGCATGAAGTTTTCCGTGAAGGCGTAGACCATGCGGAACGACAGCTCGCCGTGGTGATGCGCCCGATGAACCGGTTCGAGGTGCGCGTACCGCAGCGTGTCGTTCATCCAGCCCATGTCCCACTTCATGCTGAAGCCCAAGCCGCCGGTGTAGACCGGTCGGCTGACTCCGCCCCACGCGGTCGATTCTTCGGCGATCGTCAGGATGCCGGGGAACTCGTCGTGCAGGATCGTGTTCATGTCCTTGAGGAATTGAATCGCTTCGAGGTTTTCTCGCCCGCCGAAGACGTTCGGAATCCACTCACCTTGCTGACGCGAGTAATCCAGATACAGCATCGAGGCGACCGCATCCACGCGAATGCCGTCGATGTTGTACACGTCGAGCCAGAACCGAGCACTCGACAACAGAAAGTCGCGGACCTCGAAACGGCCGTAGTTGAAGATGTACGTGCCCCAATCGGGGTGCTCGCCGAGTCGCGGATCGGCGTGCTCGTAGCAACAGGTCCCGTCGAAGCGGCCCAGCGAGTGAGCGTCCATCGGGAAGTGTCCCGGCACCCAATCGACGAGCACGCCGATGCCGTGCTGATGGCAGTAATCGACGAAGTACATGAAGTCATGCGGCGTCCCGAACCGGCTCGTCGGAGCAAAGTAGCCAGTCGTCTGGTAGCCCCAGCTACCGTCGAACGGGTGCTCAGTGATGGGCATCAGTTGCAGGTGCGTGTAGCCCATCTCGTGGCAATACTCGACCAGCATGTGAGCCAGTTCGCGATAGCTGAAATACGTTCGCTCCGGTTCGGTCGGTCGCCGCCAACTGCCGAGATGGACTTCGTAAACCGAAATCGGCTGCTCGGACCAGTTAGTGGTCTCGCGCCGCTTGCGCCAGTCGGCGTCGCGCCATTCGAAGTTGCCGAGGTCGTAGACGATGGACGCCGTCTTCGGCCGCATTTCGCAGCAGAACGCATACGGGTCGGACTTCTCCAGCAGTTGCCCGCCGGGCGACCGGATGCCGAATTTGTAGGTCGCCCCATGAGCGACTCCCGGCACGAACCCCGTCCACATGCCGTTGTCGCTGCCGTTGAGCCAGAAGTTGCCGTGCTGCCAATTCGTCTGATCGCAGAGGATGCTGACCTCGCGAGCGTTCGGAGCCCACACGGCGAAGCGCGTTCCATCGACGCCATTGACGCGATCCAGGTGTGCTCCGAGGTGCTGATGCATCGCCGCTTGTTTTCCGTCCGAGTTGGGGATCGCCCGCGTCGATTCCCTCAGGGCCCGGCGCGGATGCCGACCCGGTGGAGTTTGTCGCCACGGCACGCTGGCCCGCCGGCGTCGTAATTGAGTGTAGATACTGTCGTCCCTGACGCCCTCTGACTCCCCGGCTCTGCCAGGGAACATGATCGCCGTGATTCTTCGACACGCTCGGCGCGACTCTTGAAATCGTTTTCGTCAGCCGGAGCCATTCGATCGTCCCGTGAGCGAGGGACAAAATCCGATTGCCAATTTCGGCTCAAGTTTTGCCGAACCACCGCACCGTTTGGAGCCGCTTCCCCGCGAAAAAACCTGGAAGACTTTGCCAACTGCACGGACTTGAGCAATCACAGCGGCAGCACTCTAGGCAGTTGTCCAAAACGACTCAAGAAGAGGTCATGTTCTCGCGGCTGCGGTTTAGACTTGGGTGTGATCGACGCGTCTCGCGTCAGAGAGACGGATGCAAGACGCTTCCGCCACGATCACCTGGAGCCTCCTTCGTGGATCCGCATCGCAAATTCGTCCTGATTGCCGGCCCGATTTTGCTGACGGGCATCTGCTTCGTGCTGACGTTGGGCAGTGTGAAGGATTCGCGATCGGCGGCCCCCAGGCAGATCTCGGTCGATGTCGTCTCTCCGTTGCAGAACGACGAACGTTCGCGGCTCCGGCAAGCCTGTGAGAACGTCGCTCAAGACATTCAGGTGCAACTCGATCGGAGCAACACCGTACTCATTCGGCCACCGTTTGTGCTCGCCGGAGACATGCCGGAGGATGTCCTCGATCGCCTGCACCGCGACGTCGTGCAGCCCACCGAGCGTGCATTGAACGTCGGATTCTTCGACGTGACCCCCACCGAACCGATCACAATTGTCGCATTCGCCAAAGAGGCGGGCTTCCGCGACTTCGCTCGCCGAGTCGATCGCCGGCAGCCCGATTCGTACTACGGCTACTATTTGCGATCGCATCGCCGACTGGTCGTCAACGTCTCCACGGGAGCCGGCACACTGGCTCACGAACTGACGCACGCGCTGGCTCATTTCGACTTCCCGAACATGCCAGAGTGGTTCGACGAGGGGCTCGCTTCCGTCTTCGAGCAAAGCGAATTCTCCGACACCAGCCACCGCCTGACCGGCACCGACAACTGGCGAGTCCATCAAGTTCTGCGAGCGTTGCACGACAACCGTCTGCGCAAGACTGACGAACTCGTGCAGGGCCGCTCGGTCCGCGCGAATCACGAGTCGATCGACTACGCCCACGCTCGCTACGTCTGCCTGTACTTGCAGGACCAGCAGCTTCTCGAACCGTTCTACCGCAAGCTCAGATCGCGAGCCGAAATCGACCCGAGCGGCTGGCTGACACTGCGAGAGGTTGTCGCCAGCGAAACCGTTTCCGATATCGACGCCGACTTCCGCCGCTGGGTTGTGAAGTACCACAAGACTCAGCGTCAACGAACTGCCCGCAACGATCGGCAGACGCTGTCGATGAAACCGATCGAAAGCACAGACTCGCGCGCCGAGGCGATCGCCACGAACAAGCCGAACGGCAAAGCCGCAAAGTAGCCGAGTCACAAAGTGATCGGGCTACTTTCGACGTCGGCGCAATTCACTGAACAACCGGCCGTAGGCCCGTTGAATCACGTCGGGCTGAGTCGCCTGCGGCTCGCCGTTGCGGTCCAGACGCTCTTCGATTTCCAGCTCTGGCTGGGATTCCCCCGCTGGCTTGTCCAACGAGATTGGCAGTCGGCCAGAGGCAGCTTGGCGGCCAATCAGCGACTGCTGCACGTCGAGGTACATGTCGAGCACGCCCGCGCCGATTTGCTCTTCGATGCCGTCGTCGTCCAGAGTGGCTTTCAACAATTCCGTCGGCAGATGCCAATCGCGTTTGGCCTCTGCCTGGGGCAGATTGGAAACCATCCCAGCGTTTCGCGGCTGGCGCGAGTAGCTTTCGACGATCCCCGAATCGAGATCGCTGCCGGTCTCTGGCTCCGATGGCAGCGAACCGTGTTGCTCTTCAGTCGCGTCCGCAGCCGCCATCACGGGTCGTGTCGTTTTGACCGCCGTCACCGTGCGATTCGCCGCCGTACGACTGTGCGGCGTGTTGCAATTCCAATTCGTCACCGCGCTACTTGTGTCGTTCTCGATGCGAACGTAACGGTCGATAACCGGCTCCTCTTCGAAGTCGATCTCTGCGTCGTCACCAAGCGTCCACGATCGTTTCGGCAGATTCCAAACTGGCTGAGCATCGTCGCCCTCTGACGATGACCAGCGATCGGAAGAGGACTCGTCGCGGAACTCGCGGTCCGGATCGTCGTCTCCAATCTCACTGTCGCCAGCGAACTCTTCCACCGCAAACGATTGAGGCGACGGTGCACCGAACTCGAAGGCCCGCGCCGCGAAGGTTTGTCCCAACGGCCGTAACTCGCCGTCGTCTTCCAGCGTCTGGGCGAGTTCGGCGACATCGTCCAGCAGTTCTTCCGATGCTTCGTCGAGTTCACCGCCAATCTCGATCGCCGCACTCGAGTTGCCGAACGAGGACTCGTCCCAGGAACTGTTCTCCTGCCGTTCGTCCTCGGTCGTCGCTGGCTGTTGCGGCCACAGATCGACCGCCGAGTCCTCCATCGGAGGTCGCTGCGACAAGCCACGATAGATCTCACCGCCGCTGATCGGATCGTTCCATTGCAACGGAAGCTGCTTGAGATCGTCTAATGCCTCACGCACGATCTCGGCGGAGACCGGCCGACGTTCCGTAACAAATGCCAGCAGCAACGAGTGATCGGCAAGATGATTCAGACATCGCGGCACACCGTCGGCGGCCTTCGCCAGAAATGCTAACGCTTCCTCGGTGAAGGTCTCTTCCACTTCGCCACCCGCGAACTCCAAGCTCGCACTCAAATACTCCAGCGATTCGACCTGCGTCAGCGGCGCGAGATCGACTTGGCAAGCGACACGCTGATTGAACGCGGACAATTCCGGATCGACCAGCCGTTCCTCAAGATCACGATTGCCGATGAGCACCACTCGCGCGAGCGGCTCCCCCCCCTCCGCGAGCAACGTCAGCAAACGGACCTCGTCGAGCAGCGGCATGCTCAGCCGATGGGCTTCGTCCACGATCAAAACAAAACCTTGCCTCTCCGACCGCAGCGACTTCAGCGTCGACATCAGTTCCAGCCGCAGTTCTTGCTCGCTCATGCGGTCGTACGGCCGATTCAACTCGAACAGAATTGCCTGCAACAACGCTCGCCGAGTCGCATAGGCCGAGTGTCCCAGGAACGCCGTCGCGAAAGTTGGCTGAAGTTCGAAAGCCAACCGCAATCCGACCAACGACTTGCCGAGTCCTGCTTCTCCCGTGAGCACGCCGATCCCCTGCCCTCGCTCGCACGCGACGGCCAGAGCGTCCAGAACTCCCTGATGTGTCTCCAGCGGCACAAAACAATTGGCATCTGGCGTCGCCGAAAACGGTCGGCGTTGCAGCCCGAAAAACTCTTCGTACATGGCAAAGTCCCTTTGTCGGAGGTTGGTCCGCCTTCGGCGGATTGCCCGACCGGAGTGCTCATCCTCCAATCTCTGCGAGCGCAATCTGTGCGTCAGCCTGTTGATCGAACTCCGGTTGTGCCGCGCTTGAGGGCTTCTCCGGTCGTGCCGTGTGCGCGACGACTTTCGCGTTCAAACCTCAGTCTGCGTGAGGAGTTCGTGTTGTCGGCGATTGGCAAACCAGGCGAAGTTTGCGGATCGCATCGCGCTCCGAACGAGATTCGCCGCTTTCGCTGGCGTCATTCGCGACCTAGAATCCTGCCGACGCTCGCGGATGTCGCGGGCACACCGACGGCCCGTGGTAAACCCAGGCATGTCAGAAGCGACCATCAACTTCGAGAATCAAGACCTCATCCGCGCCCTGTTTGGAGAGCGTGACCGACACCTGCGAAAAGTTCGCGATTCTGTCGGCATCGAGGTCGTGATTCGAGGCGATGAACTCCACCTCTTCGGCACGGACGCCCAAGTTAAACGCGGCCGGGAAATCTTCGCCGAACTGCAATCGCTCCTCGAAAAGCAGGGGATTTTGCGCGACGGTGAAGTCGTCCGCGTCATCGAAGCCCACCTGACGAGCGGTTCCGGCAATGAAACCGCCTCAGCCGACGACGCCGTCATCGTGCGAGGAACCGCGCGATCCAAGCCAAACGGCAACGGTGCCAAAGCTGCCGACGGCAGCATCAACCTGTTCGACCGAGCCTCAAAAATTCATCCCCGCACCGCCGGGCAATTCGAATACGTCGAGGCGATTCGCCAAAACGACATTACCCTCTCGATCGGCCCGGCCGGTTCGGGCAAGACGTATCTCGCTGTTGCGATGGCCGTGAATGCTCTGCGGCAGGATCAGATCCGCAAAATCGTGCTCGTCCGCCCGGCAGTTGAAGCCGGCGAGCGACTCGGGTTTTTGCCTGGCGACATGCACGCGAAACTCAACCCGTACCTGCGACCGTTGCTGGATGCCCTCAACGACATCCTCGGTTACGAGCAGGTGAAGCGGTACCTCGAAAGCGATGTGATCGAAATCGTCCCGCTGGCGTACATGCGAGGCCGAACGCTCAACAGCACGTTCATGATCCTCGACGAGGGCCAGAACACGACGGTTACCCAAATGAAAATGTTTCTGACGCGCATGGGACACGGCTCGAAGATCGTCGTGACCGGCGACGTCACGCAGATCGACCTGCCTCCGGAAGTTCCCAGCGGCCTGATCGACGCCTTCGGCCGGCTCGGCCATTTGCCGGGACTTTCCTGCGTTGAACTGACGACGCTCGACATTGTGCGGCATCGGCTCGTCGGCGAGATCGTCAAAGCCTACGACGGCGACCAACTGCACGCCTCGAAATGGCGGCACAAGTGAGCACACCATCCCAATCCCAGCGAACCGGCGGCGTCAGCCCTCGGACGCCGTGGGTCGGAAGTCCGGGGGCTGACGCCCGCCGGCTCGCCAAAAATAAACCATGATCCTCTTCGGGCCAGTTTCCTTCCGACGCAAACGAACCGCGCGAGTCTCGACGCTGCGAGACGACTCGCTGCTGCGCCTGATCGGCGACGCGCTGACCGACCGCAATGTGCTGACGCGGCTGTTCGTCTGTTTGATCGCGATGGGCGCGTTGCTGTTCGCCGTTGAAGCATGGCGGACACCGTTCACCTACCGGCTCGGCGATTACCAACCACACGGGATTCTGGCTCAGGTGCCGTTCAAGCGGATCAACCGCTTCGAGACCGATCGTGCAAAAGCTCAAGCCGAGGACCAAGTCCCGTTTGTGTTTCGGCTGGAGCCAAGTAATTCGGGGCGGCTCCTCAAATCGCTCAAGTCTGACCTGGAAGAGATCGCCAAGGCCGAGACGCTGGAGTCCGTCCGTTCCAGCACGCGATCGGCATTCGGCCTGTGGACCGAGACCGATCGGCCGATGGACGACATGCCTCCGGAAATGCAGGAACAGGAATTCCGCAAGCTGCGATCCACCCTCTTCACTGGCCGCCCGTTCGATCCAATGGCCGCCGAGGAATTCATCGCTCGCCCGGATGACATGTCCGACCGCATCGCGCAGCTGACGAGTGAGGCGGAGTCGTTTCTCGTGCCGATCCAGCGATACGGCATCGTCGATCCGTTTGAACTCAGCCGCAACAAAATTCGTGACGACCAATCGCTGGCAATCGTGAAACTCCCGGACGATCCCGCTGCGCGCGAGGCGGCGTTCAAGGATGCGGTCGCTCCGGCGGAGGTACTCCTCACCAATTTGCTGCAAAGCGACGGCAAGCTCGGCAAAGGTTGGTCGCAGTTCCCGCAGTTGCTGGCGATCAAAGGCCCGTTTGAACGCTGGCTGAACTCGAATCATTCGGTGCTGGTTTCGTTGCGGCATGATCCGTCGCTGACGCAAGCCGCTCGCCGCGAAGCTCGGCAGAAGGTGGCCAACGTCACCGACCCGTACAGCCAAGGAGACGTGCTCGTCACCCCCGGCCAGAAGATCGACCAGGCCGCACTCGATGTGCTCCGCGACGAGTACGACCAAGTCGAACAAGATGTCTCGCTGCGAAATCGAATTCTCCGCGTGACGACGGTCTTCGTGCTGATCTTCGTGCTGACCGTGCTCAACGGCTACTACCTCGTTGCGAACGAACCGCGTCTGGTCGAGCGGCTGAGTGGCTTGGCCGTGTATCTCGGTGCGATCGTGCTGGCGGCGTTTCTCGGCCGAATCCTCAGCTTCGATCCCTGGCGAGGGGAGATCATTCCGTTGATCGTCACCGTGATGGTTCTCGCGATTGCGTACAACCAGGACCTCGCCGCGCTGACCGCGTTCACGCTGAGCCTGTTGCTGACGCTGTCGTCCGTCGCCGACATCGGCGAGTTCGTCGTGCTGATGAGCGTCGCCGCGACCGCGATCGTGCCGCTCGGTCAAATCCGTTCACGCTCGTCGCTCATCAAGATCGGTTTCTGGTGCGGAGTCGTTTTCTTCCTCGTCACCTACGGCACCGCGATGTGCAAGACGCAGTCGCTCGACGTGCTGTGGCGTGACCAAGGCTTGCTGCTGCACAGCCTGCGCGGAGCCGGTTGGTGTCTCGCTTCCGGCTACATCGTCGCCGGCAGCTTGCCGTTCATCGAGGCGACGTTCGGCATCGTCACCGACATCAGTCTGCTGGAACTCAGCCACGTCTCGCACCCGCTGTTGCAAGAACTTGTCCGCCGAGCACCCGGTACCTACAACCACTCGATCACCGTCGCGACGCTGGCCGAATCCGCCGCCGAGCGGATCGACGCCAACGGCCTGCTGGTCCGCGTCGGAGCCTACTTTCACGACATCGGCAAGATGCTCAAGCCCGGCTACTTCATCGAGAACATGCTCGATGGCTCCACCAGCAAGCACGAGCACCTGAACCCGGCGATGAGCACGCTGATCATCATCGGCCACGTCAAAGACGGCGTGGACCTCGCCGAGCAACACAGCCTGCCGCGCCCGATCGTCGACTTCATCGAGCAGCATCACGGCACGACGCTGGTGCAATATTTCTACCACGCGGCCTCGAAAGCCGCCGAAGACCACCCCGACCGAATCGAGGTCGAAGAGTCCAGCTTCCGCTACCCCGGCCCGAAGCCGCAATCGCGTGAGTCCGGCGTGATGATGCTCGCCGACGCCGTCGAAAGCGCCAGCCGCACGCTCAGCGAACCGACCCCGAAGCGCATCGAAAGCCTCGTCCGAGCCATCACGATGGACAAACTCCTCGACGGCCAATTCGAGGAAAGCACGCTCACGCTCAGCGAAATCAACCTCATCCAGGAATCGCTGACCAAGTCCCTGATCAGCATCTTCCACACCCGCATCAAGTATCCGGAACAACGGGCCGGATGAGCGTACAGATTTCAAAATGCGACAACTGTCATGGCAGCCGATTCTCGCCGGATTTGTTAGACCGACGTCACATCTCGGATCGCCCAGCCAATCTCAGGGCGAAGAGCCAGCGTGGCTGAGTCCTGAGCCACACCGACAAATCCCCCAAGAAACTCCATGTCGAAGTTCTTGCCAAGGTATTCCCACACAAAGGGTGCTCGCGCCAACCCGCTTGGAAAATGGCCCGGCGATAGGCCGCTTTCACTAAAGTCATTGGGATTGAATTCACCGGCCGGTCGCTTGCCTGTGTTCTCCCATCCTTCAACGAGCACACGGTTGCGCACCAACACACCATCTTGTCGATCTTTGACGTAGGGAAAGAAAGCGGTGATCCAGCCCGTAATCGTGGCACCACCACTCATGCTTTGAAACTTGTAAATCGACTCCCAAAAATCCATGCGATCTTCCCCGCGTGCCGTGGCCGCGAACTCCAAAAGGATTGGCTGCAATGCAGTCAGCCACCATTCGAGACCAAATTCGGCAAACAACTGCGCACGGTCGGCAATGCTCTGCCAGTCGTCGACTGTTCCTTCGAGGGTGACTTCTGGAATCCCGCAAAGAGTCTCCACGATGTATTCGAAATAACTCTGCATCGCGTCGAGGAGCACGATTTCCGCTGCGATTCGCTCCGTCGGGCCAGTGGTTGAGAAATGAGGTACAAACAGGTCGTGAGTCGAACCGATGTGTTCTCGGACTCCAGCCGAAAAACTATCCACAACTTCACCCCATGAGTTCTCAGGAGACCCTTTGATGAAGTCATCACAACACACTTTGATCTTTGCCTTCCCTTGATGGGTGACGAAACGCGAACGTAAGTCTTCGGCATGAGCGTTGACGTGATTGGCCACACCTTGGCAAATAAGCAGCCAGATCATATCCGGAGAGAGGCAAAGAGGACGGTGCTGCATGAACGCTCGATGCACGGCGACGATCACCGGGTGGGCGTGAACGTTCGAAACAAGCCTGCCGTGATAACGAGAGCAGGCCTCGATCGTGGCAGTTGCGTTCGCCTCTTCGCTCAGAGGTCGCTGGTTCAGTAGTCGCTCGATCGCTTCGTAGTACGGAACCTCGGCCAACGGATCGGTTGCGCGTGTGACATTCGAAACGGCAAAAGTCGAAGCAAGCGTGTTCAAGGCATGTCCTCGCAGATTATTCCGGCAATGGTTTGCCTTTTGTTTCCGGGGCGAACGGCAGCACCACCAGGCCGAGAATAAAGATCGAACACATCGTCACGCCCGCGTAGCGCATGCCGTCTTGGTATCCGTTGGCGACGGAGAAGACTTGGCTCGTCAGCATCCCCAGCGCGAACGGACCGCCGGCGGCGACGTAGCGGCCGACGTTGTAGCAGAAGCTCGTGCCGGTCGAACGCAGCCGAGTCGGGAACAGCTCCGGGAAGTAAATCGCGTAGCCGCCGAACAGCGCGAGTTGGCAGAAGCCCATTAGTGGGATCATCCAAAACACTTCGCTGAATTGGTCGAGGTTCCAGAAAACCAGAGCCGTACTGAACATCGCCGCGACGAACGAGACCGCGAAGGCTGGCTTGCGGCCGAAGATGCTCGTCATGTGGCTGTAGGCGTAGATGCCGAAGAACCCGCCGATGTTTTGCATCACCGACGTGATGCCAACCCACGTCGCCACTTTGCCGCTGACGACGTTCTCGGCGAGACCCTGAGCTTCGAAATGTTTGCGGAAGACGGGCGACAGCAGATCGAAACTGAAGAAGCCGATACCCCACAGCCCGATGATCCCCGACGACGCCAACAACAAGCCGACGATCGCGTTCTTGCGCCAGCGCGGGTCGCCGAACAATTCGGCGAACGAACCCAATTGTTTGCCGACCCCAGCGTCGTGCTGAGCCTTCCAGGTTTCAGGCTCCTTGAGGTTGCGACGAATGAAGATCGCCAAGAGCGCAGGAACCGTGCCGATCAAGAATAAGATTCGCCAGGCCTTGATCGGAGTCTCTCCAACGGCCAAGTTTTCCAAGCCGCCGGCACTCTCCACTTGTCCAAGCGCGATATTCATCAGCGCTGCGGAAACGTTGCCAACCGCCGAGAGTGCTTGCAGCATGCCGAGCGCGAACGGCCGAGCACGATTCGGCATCACCTCGGCCACGAGCGACACACCGACCGCGAACTCGCCGCCAACCCCCAATCCGGTCAGGAATCGGTAAAACGCAAAGTCCCAGAAGCCGACCGAAAACGCGCTCAGCCCCGTGCAAATCGAGTAAATCAGAATCGTCCACAACATGACCTTCGCGCGACCGACTCGATCGCCGAGCACACCGAAGATCAAACCGCCGGTCGCCCAACCGATCATGAAGATGGATGTTGCCAACGGACCATAAAAATTCACCAGCGCTTTCAATTCATCCGGCGTCTGGCCCGGAACCGCGAGCAACTCCTTCATGGCCGGCATGCGAGCCAGATTGAAAAGCTGCTGATCCATCGTGTCGAACAACCAGCCCAGCGCCGCGACCATCAACACGAACCAGTGATACCGAGTCAACTCCTTGTACCACGGCCCTGCGGCCGGGTCGTCTGGCAGATTGCTTTTGAATTCTTCGAGACCGTGCATGGCGAGGTCGTTTCTGGCTGGAGGCGGGGATCAAAAGTCGGAACAGTACAGCCGAAGCACTCGCGGGCTGCAACCGAAGGTGGGATCAGGGTTCGCGGCGACTCACCGATGCCTTGAGTCTGTTTGACCCGCACCTATAATCCCGCCGCCATTCCGGCCACCGGTCGGATCTCGAATTGTCTCGTCAGGAATTTCGCCTCACTGAAAGTGGCACGAACGTCATGATCAATTGGATTCGGAATGTCTGGTCCGCGGTCAGCACGGTCCTCCAGGGGATGTGGGTCACGAGCTTGACCATGTTCAAGACCTACCGCCGCCCACCCTTCGCGGAGGTGTTCGAGTACCCGGAAAAGCCTGTTCCGGTCAAAGCCCGCTACCGCGGCTTCCATCGCTTTGACCTGACGACCTGCATCGGTTGCGAGAAGTGCGCGGTGGCCTGCCCGGTCGATTGCATTTACATCGAGAAATCGAAGAACACGGTCGGCAAAGGCTTCCGCATCGACGGCTTCGCGATCGACTACACCAAGTGCATGTTCTGTGCTCTGTGCGTCGAACCGTGTCCCGTGGACTGCATCTTCATGGGCTCGAATCACGACCTGAGCTGCTACAGCCGCGACGGATGTATCGTCGATTACGCCAAGCTGCCGTTGCAAACCGCCTGGGGCCAGACGACGCTCAACCCAACCGCCGTCTCGGAGTCCAAGGTTCTGTACGAACCAGTCTGGGTCAAAGGCGAGCCCAGCCCCTTCGGTTTTGAAGCCAGTGAGCACTAGCCATGAAGTCCGCCGCCACCGAACCGACGAACGAGCAATCCAAGCGGTACTTCACGCTGGCCGAGGCCAATCAGCGTCTGCCGCTGGTGCGTGCGATTGTCAGCGACATTGTCGAGTTGTTCCGCGACGTCTCCGAGCGACGCCAGCGACTAATCGATCTCGTCGAGCGCAATCAACTCGGATCAAAGCGAGTCGCCTCGCCGTACACTGAAGAGCTGGAGCAAATGCAGGCCGATATCCAGGCGGACGTCGAAAAGCTCAACGGCTTTGCGCAGGAACTGGCCGAACTTGGCATCGAATTGAAAGACCCGAACATCGGCCTGATCGACTTTCCAACGCTGGTTGACGGCCGCGAAGCGTATCTGTGCTGGAAGCTCGGTGAACCGGAAGTCGGCTTCTGGCACGAACTGACCGCCGGAGTTCAAGGCCGGCAGTCAGTCGACGGACTGAAACCACAGCCCCGATCTCAAGCTCCAAATCTCAAATCTCACATTTGAAATTTCCAATCCCATGACAGACCTCGTTGGCCACATTGTCCTCTTCATCATCGCCGGTATCGGCATCGTGGCCGCTCCGCTGATCATCGGCCGGCTCGTTCGCCCGACGCTGCCGACTCCCGAAAAGGACGCGATCTACGAATGCGGCGAGCCAACGATCGGCTCCAGCTACATCCAGTTCGACCTGCGGTACTACACGGTCGCGTTGCTGTTCATCATCTTCGATGTCGAGGTCGCGTTCTTCTACCCGTGGGCCTCGGTCTACGGCGGAGCGATGCAACTCGCCGACAGCCGACTCTCGACGGAGGCTCGCACACAGATTTCCGAAAAGCTGTTGAACGTCACACCGGGAACACTCGATGCTTCGCAATCCATCACCAAGGAAACCGCGTTGCAACTCGGAATGGTCAGCGTGATCGACATCGCCGTCTTCTTCGCCGTGCTGCTCGTTGGCTTCGCCTACGTCTGGAAACGCGGCGACCTCGACTGGATCCGAGCCTACCAAAAGCCCGCCCCCGTCGAAGACGCCGTCGCGTAGTTTTGCCTTCACCTCACCGGACTTGCCCCGGTGGCTCGCCGGCTTTTGCACTACTTTGAAATTGAAGCCCCACACATGACCGCCGAAGACCTCCACAAGCTTCTCGTCAGCGAATTCGGTGAGACCAAAATCACCGGCTCGAACTTCACCGCCAAAGACCCGTGGATCGAAGTCGCCGCCGCCGCGATCGTCGATGTGGCTCGCTTTCTGAAGCACGACGAGCGGACGCAGTTCGATCATCTCAACGATCTGACCGG
>QWQF01000255.1 GCA_003669125.1 Planctomycetota bacterium | reverse complement strand
TTCGGCAAGACTGCGACGCGAACCAGCGCCGCAGAAACCAAGACCAGAGGAGCAAGGAGTTGCAGAGGATGTTTCATCGAGTGAATTTCCGATTGGCCTTCTTCGCGATGACCGACAAAGACAGTTTCTTTGCTTCTTTGCCGGACGTTTAGGTTCTTCGTGGGACGTTCGACGATCCTATGAGCTTTGTGGCACTCCGCCATTCGTGTGGATAGCCGTGAGCGGCAAGGCGCTAGCCGCCGGTTCTGAACGAATGAAGAACCCGCGGCTAGCGCCTTGCGGCTCACAAATACGGTTCTCGGATAGCCGCTGTCTGAGTTGGCTATTGTACCTTGAGGACGACTCGGAAGCCGCCGAACGGGTCGCTGTGCAGATTGCCGTGCCCCTCGCGGCGCGTCGGCTTCGATTTTCGTTCAGGGGTTCTCCAGCACCCGCCGCGATAGCCGATCCACTTCTCGCCCTTAGCCCATTCGTTGGCGTTGCCGAGCATGTCATACAGGCCCCAAGCGTTCGGTGCCTTGGTGCCGACGGGATGTGGTTTCATTTCGCTGTTCGACTGAAACCACGCCACGTCCGTCAGCTTCGAATCGCCGAGCCCGTCGCTTCCCGCGCGGGCCGCATATTCCCACTCGGTCTCTGTCGGCATGCGGGCGGTCTTGCCCGTCTTGTCCGACAGCTTCTTGCAGAACTCGCCCACTTGCTTGGGAGTGACGGTATCGACGGGGCACTGTGGCTCGCGACTCGACTTACTGGGGTTCGCGCCCAGGAGCAACTCACCTTTTCTGTGCCTCGAGACCGCCATTCACGGTTGAGCTTCGCGAGTTCGCCCGGTCAAGTACCGAAAGACTGTCTGCGCGAGTTGACGTCCCACTGCCGAGTACCCGTCGGGCTGACTGTGCGGCGTGTTCCAGGCAGTCTCAAGCGTCGTTGACAACACGTGCGGTGACGTGTGATTGCGAACCCAGTTTGCACTCATCCGGCCGCGTTCTTCCTCAGTCTTCACGTACGTCGCGAACATGTATTCCTTAAGCAGCGGCAGCGGACCGGCGATCTCTTCCTGAGCGATTGCCAGCCATCTCGCATGATTCTGCTGCTGGAGCGCCGGGAGTTCGTTAAGATTGTCCGGACCGAAGAAGTACGGTCGCTGCTCGTTCGGCCCCGGGTTGTGCAGGTCGAGAAACACGTCAAACCTCCTGGCTTGATCGAGCCGACAAATCAGCTTCTGAGCGGCTGCAACTTCAGGATAAACAGGCTCGTCCGACCAGTCCCGATTATGGTCGCGAGGCGTTGCATCCTTTCCGCCGGCTCCGATCGAAACGCAGTCGACATCCATAATCGGGACGTAATGGATCGTCGCGATCTCCCGCAACGCGACGGCATCGGCATCGTCGCTCGATGCCCAGTCAATGAAGCCGCGACCGACCCAGCTTCCACCTGATTCCCAGGCATGCTGCCGAGCCTGAACCCAGATTCCAAACCGCGCCGGCTTGTCGGCCGTCCCGCCACCAATCCGAATCCCCGGGACTGGGCGACCACCGCGCGTACGGGCCAGCTCGAATCGCTCCGAACCCGGCAAACGGTGCGAAACAACATCGAGTAGCCGCTCCGCATCGCTCGGCAGAAACGGAACACCCCAGGCGACCCACATCGTCGCGCTGGATGCTTCGAATTGATAAGTCGCGACTTCGCCCTCACGCTGGCACTTCCCGGTCTGACGCCAGCTCGAACGATCCGACTCGTCATTACTGTAGACCGCCCGATCCGGCTGCATCCACGAAGCACTCAATACGGACTTCGCCCGGTACGGCTTCGGATTCGCACTGACTTTTAACGTCACTGTCTGCCCGGTCGTGAGCCCATCAATCCGCAGAAACCACCAGCACGGCCAGCCACGATCAACAAGCACATTCGGTTGAATCTCGATCGTCGCCGTCTTCTGATCGATCTCGACAACCGTCGCTGAGCCGCCGGGAAAATCCGTTGAGACACGGATCGAGTCTGCGGCCATCGAACCACTTGTAAGCACGCCACCGATCAGCAGAATGGCCACAGCGAAGTATCGAGTCATCACGCAGGAATTCCGCAAACGGGGCCTGAAGGAAAAAAATGCGGCAGGAACGTGTCTGAAAGTTTCCATGGATCGAACAACGCCTTTGGAGGGAAAAGGGGACCGGTCGGCTGAAATAAGGAAATAAGGGGTCTAAGGAAATAAGGGGTCAGGACTCTTAAACAATGATTCCTGACCCCTTTCTGTCCCTTCGCGATCATCTCTCCTGTGCGGCCAAATCCTTGGCCTGCTTCAGGTTCGTCTTCGCGTGCTCGACCCGCCATCCGTAGACGCCGATCTTCTGCGCTTCCTCGTAGGCCGCGGCGGCTTCGCGATATTTCTTCTGCTTCATGTAGCTGTCGGCAATCGCGATCTGAATCGTCGAACGCCACTCGGCCTGATTCGCTGCGGGATATTGAAACGCTTGCTTGTACTCGACCCGTGCCCTGTCGAAATCTCCGGCCGATACCAGAATGTCGCCGACTTCCATCTGCGCCACAATCTGAGCGGCGACTCGCGACTGGGGCTCCTTGTCCTCCGTCGCAATCTCGAGTTTCCGCTTCGCCTGGCGGATTCGCTGGGTAAGCGCCTCGTCCTCGCTGGGCAGGTGGAACTCGCGGAACACGAAGTTTCCGGTGTCCGCATAGTAGACGTAGGCGCCGAGGCCTCCCGAATCGGCCGCTTTCGCGCCATGCGGAAACTTGACCCCCTCGGCGATCATCGGCGGAGTATCCAGCACGGTCTTTCCCGCCAGCCGGAACAACATGACGCCGTTGCCGTAGTACTTGTTGTTGCGCAACTGCACGTCGGGGGAGTCAAGGATGATATGCGCCTGGTCAGACACCACCTTGCCCCCATGCTTGTTCATGTTCCAGCCGTACCCGTAGAACGACATGAACGCGTTGGTGTCGATGGTGGTGCTCCAATACGGCGTGAGCACGCCAATGCTGTTGCCGACCATCTCGAAGTAATTGCCGATGATCGTGACTCCGTTGCCAGCCAGATTCAGGATTCCGTAGCCCTTAATCTCCTCGAAGATGTTGCCCGCGATGTGGATGCCGGTGTTGCCCCACTGGTTCACGTTGGGGCCGATCACGACGCCATGCCGGTGTTGCCGCCGGATTTCGCAGTTGATGATGCTCACGCTGTTGAAGTGGTTGCGTCCCCAGATGCCGATCTGGTTGCCTCGGATCAGGCAACTCTCGAACCGGATCTGGTAGCAGTGATTGATGTGGACGCCCACGTTCTGGCTGTTGATCTTGACGTCCCGAAAGGTGATGTTCTTGGGGACCGTTTCCGCTGGCACCTTGATCCCCACCCCGACGAGCGCGGCCTCCCGGTCGAAGGTCAGCCCTTCGATGACAAAGTTCGCGCCTTCGATCTCCGGCGGATCCCACAACTCCAGGATGGGCACGCCGACATTCGTCTTTTCATCGAAGTCGAGTTCGCCCGGCAACGCGTCGAGACTGAACTGGTCCTTCGCCTCGGCCAGCGCCTGCTTGCGCTCTTCATAGTTCACTGACTGTGCATCCAGGATCTTCGTTCCCTTGAGCACAGCGCCGTAGCCGCTCAGCCGAGTCCCATAATGCGCCCGATCCTTGCCCAACCGGATCGTCTTGTTGATCTTGTACGTCCCCGGCGGAAATAGAATCGTCGTTCCGTTTTCGTAGCCGTTCTTGGCGCTGACATGGTCGATGGCCGCCTGAATCGCGGGCGACCAGTCACCGTCCGCGACCAGGTGGGAGAAGTCCTTGACGCTGACGTGGCTTGTTCGATTCCCTGGCTCCACATCCTTGCCGGACGCATCCCTCTTGGCTGGTTGTTCGTCTCCACTAAGGACGGAAATCCCGGGCCACATCGCCGAGCCGACAAGCAGGGCAGAAATCAGTGTCGCCACCACGATCGGAAAGTAAGAACGCGGCTTCATGGTTGTTCCTTTTGTCTCGGTTTTCAACAGGATGTTCGTCGTCCGCAGGCAAACTCGGTCAGCACTTCCACAGGTGCTGCCAGGAAAGTGCTTTCCAATCCTTTTGCTTAACCACGGACTGTTATTTAGAGTCAGTGTTGTGAGGGCGACGTCGAGGTTCTCGCTTCATTCGACCGAGCAATTGAGCACCCAGACGAGTCGATCGCGATTCAAACGATTGTTCGTCTTGATCAGAAGCTCGTTGTCTCCCTTTCGGAGCGAGATGGGGATCTTCGCCGTTTCGAATTCCTCGGAGTGATCAAGCATCGTGATCTGCTTGCCGTTCAAATAGATGATCGCCCAATTGTCCAAACCAAGTCGTAAGATGGCCCGCCGGTCGGTGTCGCTGTTCAGTGTGGTTCGCGCGTAATACGAATGATCGGTCGGAGGGTACGCGGGGCGGTGCTGGATGATGTGTTCGAGCCGCAGCCAGCCGTACTTACTGTCGAGATCGTGAACGGCGTAGTCCGTCTCGCCGATTCTGACTCGGTCTGAAAGTTCCGTCTGCGAGAGCTGTCGCACGAGTTCATCGGCCGGCTTATTGAAGGCTTCGAGGCTGTTCCCGTCAGCAAACGGGCCGATCACCTTCCATTTCGTCGGACTGTGTGCCTGCGGAGTCTGCGGAGTCTGCGAACTGCGAGCCTGGTAAAAATACGAGACGGCCTCGTAGTCGTCGGGACGTGCGTTGGAAGTAAAGATCAACGACGAACGGAACAGAATCGGATCGGGGCCGAAGAATCGGTAATAGACACCATCTTGATCGTTGCGGCCGCGGTTGTCGCGGTATGGGCAACCGACCCAGCGAGTTTGGTACTGGTTGAACCCCCACGAGAAACCGAAATCGTCCTCGACGTTGTGGCCGCTGATTACGTGGGGATCGGTCTGACCATCAATCAGCATTCGTGTTCCGCTGTTGTGAAAGACCATGTCGCCATGATCCTTCTGCCGCCAGCCCATGATGTAGCCAGCAAGAAATCCAGCCCCTTCGGTCTCAGCAATCGGGAATGGTTTCGCTGGCGATCCCGGAAGGGCGATGCTGCGTTGGGAATGAAACCGAAGCGGCGTCAGCTCGACACCTTCGCGATACTGCTGCCAGTCCACCATCGCCGCGCCGTTTTTTGCGGACTTGCTGAGCAACGAGATCCGACAACCGTTGGAAAACGGAATCGGCAAATAGAAGTTCCAGCCCGGTGAAGCTTTGGGCGGGATGTGAACATCATTGGTGATCGTGAAATTTGGGAAGTTCGCCAGGCCAGCGCTGTTGATGTGGTAATCTTCGAATCCCAGCAACACTCCGAAGAACGACCGAAACGGCATCCGTACCTGAGGCTCAGGCACTTCATCCACCGCGATCTCAATCTCGAGGTCATCAAGGTCCTTCTCGCCAAAGACGAACCAAAGATGCCGCACGCAGCCAGCCCCTTTCACATTGAGAATCTCGACGCGCTGCCCTGCCTCCGCAGAGATGTTCGCCGTCGTCCGCCGAGTGCGGAAGTTCGTGGGGAGTTGAATCAGCGGGACCGCCGGATCAGCGTACGTCGCCGGAAACGGATCCCCTGCTGGCATCAGTTTCTTGTCAACATCTTGAGCCACAGCAGACTGCCCAAAGACGATCAACGGTGCGAGCACCAGCGCGGCAAGAGTTTTTCGAAGGTGATCCACGGCATTGGCTCCTACTGCTGAGTCAGTGATGTCAGTTTGAAGTGCGCGCCCGCATTCGCGTGGCGTTCATCTGACTTGTAACGATCACCCGGGATAAACCCGCGTCAGGACGATCTTGTAGGAGAGTCCATACGACGTTGAGTCCAGCTTGATTTGTATGTCTTTGGAAGCGTCAAGCCGTAACCACTCTGGCAAAGTCCCACTGTGACTCCTCATGACTCCGTTCAGGATTGTGCCGGAATCAAACCCGGTCCCCAGGTCCGCGGTTCCTCCGTAAACCGTGTATTCATAGTGGGCACGTGAATTGACAGGCCCCGTCATTTCCACTTCTGGAATGGGTTTGATGGTGGTCCACGAACCGGCAGTTGCTTGTCCCTGGATTGTTTCTTTCGTGGTGTCTCCCCAGCGAACGCTGCCCCCGGCCAATGGCACCACAAGGTTTGTGCCGATCGTGAGGTCGTAACCGGCCATCTGGTCCGGTCCGATTCGAGCCGCTCCCAACTGGTGATGATCGAACCGTAACGCCCCACGTCGATCAAAGGCCGTTCCGACAAACTTCACGATGTTTGGGGCTTCTGCCGTCAATTCGAACAGGCCGTTGAAAATCATCGCCGCGTCGGAAGCAAAGAGATTTCGATAATTGGCCTCGAAATAGAGCTGTGACATATTCGCACCGCCGCCCGCGAAGTGCAGGGCTCCGTCATCTGTCGTCTTGCTTCCACAGTACTCCAGGACGCAACTGTTCAACCCGACGAGCACCGCACTCTCAAAAGACAATCCTCGAGTGCAGCCGGTGATGTAAGCCCTCGACACGGTCACTGTGGAACAGGGAATGTTTTGGTGGGTCTCAAAGGACAAACCGTAAGTGCAGCCCTGGGCGGTAATGTCTTCAAGTCCCCAATAGACACACTGCTTCACCTGCAAACCGCGCGCAGAGAAATTGGCAAAGCGAAGGCCAGACAACGAATAGTACGATTTGCTCACGGCCAGAATTCCCACGGTCGCGTTTCCGTCGTCCTTCGTTCCGGATGACTCGATCGTGAAATCCATGAGCTTCACAAACTGCGATTTATTGCACGTGAGCGCTACTCGATTGCGGCCCGTCGTCAGTCGAATCATCGGTTGGCCAATCCCCTGAAGCGTGTTGAGCACGCTGGTCTCTTTAATCTCCAAACCTGTCGTGACGTAAACGCCCTCGGGAATGAGGACTCGCTGAGCTCCGCAATCGAGCGCCGCCTGGAAGGCGATCGTATCATCGGTGCGGCCGTCGCCTGTCGCACCAAAGTCCTTGACGCTGACCGCCTCTCCCAGTTTGTCCGGCAGAGTCCGCGATACGGCACCCGTTCGTGCGATCGTTGTGGTCCCCGTTCTCTCTCGTGAAGTGGCTGGCGTAGATCGAGTCGGCGTCGCGTCGTCGGACACGGCCAGCAGCCATCCCCCAACGCTCAGGCTGCACAACAGTGTGGCGATGACGAACGTGGTCCTCGATCTCTTCCTCATGGTGTCTTCCTTATCAACGAAATGAGATGTGCCATGTGTCGATCTCGCCGACTCAGAATCGCCGCGGTTGCGTCAATCCACTTTGTGTGAAGCGCTCGCGCTGAGCCCCACCTCGCGAATCAGTGATCTTAGTTTGAAGTCTTCGTTCGCCGCCTTGCTCACGATCGCGTCGATCGTGATTGAGTCGGCGGGGACGAGTTCTCTGGCCAATGCGAATCGCAGCAAGTGAGCCGTGAAAGCTCGGGCGAACCGTTGGTTCTCTTTCACCAGCGATGCTTTGAAACCGACGACTCCGTCGAACGGATGTGTTCGCAGCAGAGTTCCGCTGGCATCGACCGGCTTGCCGTTTTCGTACTTGTCGCGCCAGCGGCCGGTGATGTCGAAGTTTTCCATGGCAAAGCCGAGCGGGTCGATCCGCGAGTGGCAGCCAGCGCACGACGGGTACTTGCGGTGCGCGGCGAACTTCTCGCGAATCGTCAGGTCCTTCGCCGAGTCGTCCTCGTTCAGCGGCGGGATGTCGTTGGGAGGGGGCGGAGGCGGATCGTTGAAGATCACTTCGATGATCCACGCACCGCGAGCAATCGGGTGAGTTCGCTTCGGGCCGGAATTCATGCTCAACATCGCGGCGTTCGTGATGACGCCGCCGTAGCGCGGGTCGGATGCCGCCACACGCTCGAAGACTGGCGAACGCATCTTGGCTCGCAGTTCGTCCTCGAACCGCTGTTGTGCGTCCTGTTGCACCTTATTCGGATCTTGATTCGGTGGAACCTGTTTCAGGGTGACTCGGGATTGATCGAGCGTCTTGACCAACGCGGTTCGTTTCTCTTTCTGCTCGGGCGTCATGGCCAGCAACAGGTCCTCGTCAGAAACATATTTGCTGTTGTCACCGGCCGACGCGGCCACTTCTTCGGCCGTCAACGCGCGGTCGTACAAGCGGGCCTTGTCGATGCTCACCTTCAGAAATCGGTTGCCGCCTGGCGGCGTGTGACGCAGGCCGAAGAGGACCGAACTTTGGTCTTTGGGAAACGTCGCGGCTCCTTTGCGAAACGGTTTTCCGTAGGGCTTGCCGTCGCGGTACAGCGTCGTCGTGCCGTCGTCCGCGTACGTCATCGCGAGGTGCAGCAACTCACCGACCTTCGTCTCGGGAGTCGATTCGGGAAAGTCCTCGGTGCGAGCAAACCCGTTGCTGCCGGAGATCCAGTGTCGCGGTTGTCGTTCGCCGATCACGATCGTGTCGAAGAAATCGCCGGGGCCTTGAATGCCCATCACGCCGCCGCCGCTCTGATCCAGATTGTGAACCTGGCACCAGACTTCCAGGCTCTTGGCCTTCAACTCGATCGGCAATCCCGGACTTTGCAGGTAAGCCTTATCGAGGACCGCCATGCCACCTTTGAACTCGATCTTGCCGTGAGCCGTCAGGTCGAGAGAGCGGATCGACTCCTTCAAGTCGCCGTTGAATTCCCACGCCGCGAACGGCTTCAGGTCGACCGGTTTCTTTTCGCTGGCGTCGTTCTTGCGATCGGCCAACAGCTTGGTCTTCACGGGTTCGATCAGCGCGTCGAGGTCCGATTGAGCAGCCTTGATCGCGGCTTCCAGTTGCTGGCGTTGTTCGTCGTTTCGTCGGTTGTCATCCGCAATCTTCTTGAGGTCCACCGGCGGCGGCTTCAGCTCGGACGTGTACCACGTTTTCAAGAAGTCGCTTTGATAGCTGAATTGCGGCGCGATGAGATCCACAATCGGCCGGTCTTCGACGAACGCGGCGTCGAACAGCAACAGCGGTTCCAGCAGCATCTGCAAGCCGGCCGGGTTGTCTTGGTCGAGCTGGAAGTACTTGTTGATCTGCGGATCGGGAGTTGCGGCGAGCACGTTCTCGAGCTGCAGCCACTGCGAGGGAAACGAATCCAGGAAGCGTTCGATCTTGGAATCGGCCAGCATCCGCTCGATCGTCTGCTTCAACACGCCGGGCTTGGCGAGTTCGCCGCTCTCGGCCAGCCGCAGCAACTCCTGGTCGGGACAACTAGCCCAGAGAAAATACGACAGGTTTGAGGCGACTTCGAAGGGAACCTCTTGGCGATCCTCAGCTCTGGTTCGGTACAGAAACATCGGCGAAGACAACACGGCCGATGCGACCTTCTTCATGCTGTCGGTGAACGACAGCCCTTGCGTCATTTTGGTCGTCGCGTAGGCCGTGTATCGATCGAGCGTTTCCTCATCGACGCGACTGCGAAAGGCCATTGTCATGAACGGGGTCAACCGGCGCTTCACGTCGGCCTGCAAATCCGTCCCATCCGCAGGTTGTCGAAAGAAGTCATTCCAGATGCCGACCGTCTGCTCGTTGAAATCCGGGCTTTCGACGATCGATACGCTGAGTCGCAGGAAGGCATCCAGCAACAACGGCGAGAGCGTCAACTGATTCGCCTGATTGTCGAAGCCGTGCTCGGCGCGGAGGTCCTTCGGAAACGCTTTGACCTCTCGCAAGCCGGCTCTCGGATTCAGAGCCAGCGACGCCACGCGAACCTTGTCCGGCATCTTCTTGGCTGCCGGATGCAGGTAGCTGTCCTGCCGCGTCATCAGCTTTTCCGGCAACTCGAAGACATCGAGTTTCAACTGGAAGAGGTCTCGCACCGAGTTGTTGTATTGGAATCGATTCAGCCGGCGGATCTGTGACGGCGCTCGCTCTTTACCGGTGGTCGCGTCCCGCAGCATCGACTTCAACGTGGCCAGCAGGCGCGTGCGTGTTTTCTCGTCGAGGGGCGGTTCGCCTTCGGGCGGCATGTCGTTGGAATCAACGGCGTCGATCATCTTGTTGATGAGCACCGGCTGATTCAGAAACTGAGCCGCCGTCGTGATCGGCTTGAAATTGACCTCGCCGCTGACCTTTTCGCCGCCGTGGCATTTGAGGCAGTGTTTCGCAACCAGCGGATTCACGAAGTCGGCGACATCATCGGCCCGAGACTCCGTCGTGACGATTGCGAAGGAGAGCATGAGCAGCAGGAACGACAGAACGAGAACTGTTTTGATTCGCATCGACAATGATTTCCTCGGCGCGGGGTCTGCTGCTCCATGTCCTCTGTGTCTCTGTGTTGAAATCTTGAAACACAGAGTCACAGAGTTGGACACAACAATTCGTTGATCTGGCTACGTCCATAGATCCGACACGACGCCCGTGCTGTCCGCGTAAGACTCGATCTCCAAGCCCATAAGTTGAGCGACCGTCAGCCACAGGTTTGAGTTCAGCGTGCCGCTCTTCATCTTGATGTGGCGACCTTGCTTGATCCGGCCCTGAGCCTTGCCGGCGACGATCATCGGCAGGTCGTAGAACTGATGCGTCGCTCCGTCACCGAGTCCCGCGCCGTAGGTGATCAGCGAGTTGTCCAGCATCGTGCTGCCGTCCGATTCCTTGAGCTCCTTCATCCGCCTCAGCAGGTAGGCGTATTGCTGCATGTGGAAGATGTCGATCTTTTGCACGTCCTTGTAACCGTCGCCTTTTTGATTGTGAGTCATGTTGTGGTGCTGCACCGGCTTGTCGAAGACTCCTTCGTACATGAGCGTCGCATCCCAGCGCTCGGGGCCGATCATGAACGTGCTGACGTTCGTGATCCCCATCTGGAACGCCAGCAGCATGAGGTCCATCTGCAAGCGGACGTAGTCGCCGCGCGGCAGGACTTCGTTCTTGGGAATCTTCACGTCCACGCTGGCCAGCAGCTTGCTCATCTTCTCGATGCGGACTTCGATGTCGCGAATCATCTCCATGAATCGGCCCATCGTTTCGCGGTCATCGCGGGCCAGCTTCTTCGACAGCGTCTTAGCATCGGCGAGCACGAGGTCGGTGACGTCGGCGACATGCTTCCGGTAACTGTCGCGCAGGAACAGCCGATCGTAGAGCTTCTGCGGATCGCGGATCGACGGGGCGATTTTGTCCGGGCCGTACCAGGAGATGTTGTCGAATTCGATCGGCTCTTTGCCGGCCGTGAAGCCGTTGCAACTGATCTCCAGCGTATTGAAGATCGACGCATGGCCGACGGCATCGCCGATGACTTGATCCAGAGTCCGACCATTGGGATGCCGGATTCCTTTGCGAGTGGCTTGCTCGGGCGACAGGCTCGTCAAGTAGCACGACGCCCCCTGAGCATGCACGTCTTGGCCATTCTTGTAGGTGCGTTCCAAGCCCGTGATGAGCGTGACATCGTCGGCGTGCTCGGCCAGCGGCTGCATGGTCGACGTCAGATCCAGTGGAGCGATGCCCGGCAGGTTGGCGATGCGCCGCTGTTCCTTCGTCTTGTCAGCCTCAAATCCGCCGATGAAGCCCGGCAGTTCGGCGTTCTCTTCACCGGGGAAGAAACCACGGCGAACGATCCCGTTGGGGATGTACATGATGACGAGCTTCTTGCTTGGCTTCGCCGCAATTGAGGCCTTGTCATTGCCGATCGCCAGCGAATGCAGGAACGGCAACGCCAGCATCGCCCCATTGGCTTTCAGAAACTTTCTGCGGGACAGGTTCATGGATTCGTTCCTGGTTAAGGCATCAGACACGGTTTGTGAGCGGCAAGGCGCTAGCCGCCGGTCATTTGGCAGCACCGGCGGCTAGCGCCTTGCCGCTCAGTTCGAGCATCGCATCGCCCATCGCTTTGCCGATGCGGTTGAACCAGATCGCGCTGCCGTAGTAGTGGTAGGGACGGTCGCTGCCGGTGTGAACCCACTCAGGTTCTTTCTGCCAATTCGGGAACATGGCCTCGGCGGCCTTATCCACCAGCACGTCGACTGGGAATGCTTTGACGTTGCCTTTGAACTCCGGCACTTCGTTCATCGACAGTTGAGCCTCGCGGACGGTCAGCATTCCGCCGGTTGCCGGCTTCGATCCATTCTGACCCAGCGCGCCAATCACGAACGGCAAATTGGGTGTGCCGAGATCCTTGCGAACATCCTTGATGAAGTGCTGCATGTTGGACGCGTATTCGTCTTGAGCACCGAAGATGTCATTGAATCCCTGAAACCAGACGAACCCCGCCAGCTCCAGCGTCTTCCCTTCCAGCTCGGGAAACAGTTTGGCGTAGTTCTCCTGCACGTCTTTCACTTCGGCCAGCATCTTGCGATAGGACGAGCCGTAATCCTTCTTGATGTCCTCCAGCGTTGGCAGCGGCGCGTCCTTCTTGTTTTTCTCATTGTCTTGCTTGACTCGCTTCTGAGCCTCTTCGAGATCCTTCTGCAGCATTGCTTCAGGAAGTCCGGCCGACGGCGAACGGAAGAGTTTGTAGAGCGAGTGCCCGCCCCACGCGGCCTTGATCAACAGGACCGGTTGATCGAAATGGTTTCCCATCGCCGTCCCGAACTCCAGTTCCACCCCGGTGCAGCCAGGCGACCCATAGCCGAAGGTGAGCGGTCCTTTGCGATCGAGAAACTTGATGAACACATCATCGCGCACGACCCACTTGTCGTTCTTTCGCAGATGGGCGAAGAGGTCTTTCGTCTTCGCATCCGTCGCCTGGTAATCCAGCAGCGCGTTGCGAGCCTTCCCCTCCATGTTCGATTGCCCGGCGAGAATAAAAACCTTCACTGTCTTGTCGGCGGCGTGCAACGGTGCGTTTGCGAACAGCCAAACGACGACGAGACCAATCAGCAGACGCATCATTTCACACTCTCTCTGTTGGGGAAGTTGTCGCAGTCAGTGTACCCGATCGGCTCGGATCAACGAGCGGCGTCAGACGGCTCGATGGGCACCTCGCAGAACGTCAACGCGGCGAGGCCGTTTTGGCCGTAGAGCAGGTTGTCGGGATTCCAATTGGCGCTGTCGAGATAGGTCACGGTCTTCGACTTCGTTGGTCCCTTCAGCTTCAACGTAATTTGATTGGCGTTCGCCGCGCCGGCGACGACTTGCTTTGCTTCGCCGTCGAGATGGAACTGACTGACGAGCGAGTCGGCCCACTTGATGGGATAGTCGAACTCAAGCACCACTTCATCGCGTTGCGAGTTCTTGAAGGATGCTCGCTTAAGGCTGGCGGGACCGATCGGTTCGTTGAACTTGCGGTGATAGAGATCTCGCTCCATCAGCGGAGCGATCAGCCGAGCGAACTCGGCGTAGCCGGCGGCGGGGAAGTGGCAGCCTCCCGGTGGCTTGATGCCGAGCGTCGACATCACGCTCAGATTCGAGAACAGCCGCGGCAGCGTGCGTTGCACTTCGCGCAAGCGGTTGTCTGAACCGTTGATGCCCATCGCGCACGACTTCGGCCAGATCTGGAACGCGTAGTAGCGCTGGATGTTCGGGTAGTCCTCTTTCCAACTCGCCGCGAGGTCCACGAAGAACTGGCGATAGGTCTCGTAGCCGTAGCCGCCGGTCGGGCCGTCCGCGCCCTGGTCGTTCTCGCCCTGATGCCAGATGACGGCGCGGATGCCGTGAGTCAGCTTGGCTTGTTGGACTCGCCAGAGTTGCCGACCGTAGATCGTGCTGACATCGGTCGGATCGTCGTTGTTGCGCTGATGCTGATCGATGCGCGTGCCGCCGACCGCGCCGTTGATGATGCAAATCGGGATCTTCTCGCTTTCGACCAATCGCCGGCCGAGTTCCATGCCCCAGTAGCCGATCTCCGACTTGCCGCCGGGACTCCGAGCTTCCGCGTTGGCCCACAGCTTCAATCGCGAGCCGTTGGGATCGCCGGCTGTCGCGCCGAACGTGCGCACCCACTCGCTCGGCACGAGCGGGTTCTCTTTGCCGAAGTCGGTCGCGACGGCGTTTGACTGACCGATGATGAGGAACGCATCGCCGCAGACGATGTTCTTCGCGGTGTGCAGCACGGTCTCTTTGTCGCCGGTCTTGGAACCGAACTCGGTGCGGTACTTGATGAGCCCCAACTTCAGCTTCACGGACAGAGAATACTTCTTGTCCGCTGCGAGCTTGGTGGTCTCGGTCGCAAAGAGTTGATCGTCTGCGAAGACGCGCACGAAGACCGAATCAGCGGCATCGGCCAGCGTTCCGGCATAGACCAACGATCCGAATTGTTCGCCGCCTCGATTCGGACCGTCGCGCGGGATGAACTGGTTGTCTTCCGGCTGCTCGGTTTCGGCGAGCGGTCGCGACACCCAGACTTCCTTCGATGGCGGCGGCTCCTGCACGGTGATCGTGATGGACTGGACAACCTGCGCGCCGCCGTTGTCGATCGCGGCGGTCACTCGCATCGCGCCGTTTCCTTGAGCACGTTTCAGGATCAGCTTTCCGGCTTCGATTCGCTTGATGACCGCGATGTCATCGACGGTCCAACTGACATTCACGTCTCCCGCGCCCTTGGATTTCATCGCAGCAAGATTCGAGATCTGTGGCACGACTTCGATCGTCTCTCGTCCGTCCCATTTCGCCGGTGCGGTCAGCGTGAAGACGGGCTCGGGGATGTCGTCGCTGATCGTGATCGCGATGTCTTTCGACTTCACTTCGTTGGGATAGATGGCTTTGACGGTCAACGTAGCGGAGTCGCTCCGCGACTCCGAACCCGAGTTGCGGAGCAACTCGGCCACGAAGGGCACGCGCCCCGCATGGAACGCATACGTGAACCGGTCCGTCGCCACGACCGACTCTTTCCCGCCGCGCTTCAGAATCCAAACCACCTTCTGAGCACCACCGGCCTTTGCTGTGATCGTCGCGCTCTGACCTTCAGCAACGGCGAGCTGAGTCTGCGAGACCGAGAACTCATTCCCCGGCTGCACGAGAGGCCCGACGAAGGATTGAGTGGGCTTCTGATTCTCAAACTGCAGCTTCACCCATTCCGGCGAGCGGACGACGTTCGAGATGCGGACCTCATCAAGATCGCCGACGTAGTCGTAGTTGTGATACCAGCCGCCGAGAAACAGCCGCGCGGGACTCTTGATCGCCAGCGGGGCCGACTCTGTTTGAGTTGTCGCGTCGAGCACCCCATTCACGTAGAGACGCGAGTCACCCTTCTGATAGGTATGCACGACCTGCACCCATTCGGTCAGCGGAATGGACTGCTTGCCACGCACGTCCGCGCCGGAGAAGTAGCACTCCATCTTCACGTGCGGCGGGCTCATGTAGTGCATCACGACTTTGCCCTGACCGTGTTCATTGCCCCACGCGAGGACTCGCCCATTCGGCTTCTCGGCACGGAACCAAGCTTCGGTGCTGTGAGGGTTCGAGCCTGTGGGCAGTGATTCGATTTTCTCGCCGCCGAAGACGCCCTTGCGATCGGCAAAATGTCGAGCCGCGCCGATCATGCCTTGAGTCGCCGTCGTGCCCGTGTCAGTGCTGGTCAACGAGCCGGTGTCATCGCGCACCGGGTCATTCATGTGCCAGACGGCCAAGTACCCGTTCGACTCATTGAAGACGGCCTTGCCATTGGACTCGCTGGCCGCGTTGGCGTTGCCCCAATGCAGCTTGATCTCTTGCCGTGAGTTCCCCGTGATGAGCGGCACGCGCACCCAAACGCTCGCGATGCCCTTGGCGGCATCCCACTCTTCAATCTGAAACGCGAGCCGCTCGCCGCCGCTTGTCGAGAATCGCAAGTCGTCGCCGTTCGGCTTGGCTTGAGTGAAGTCGAACCAGTCTCGATGCAACCGCACGAGTACCGGAAACTGCTCGACCTTGGCCTCAGCCGGCAGATCGGCACCGTCCGGCGTCGTGAGCAACCAGATCGAACCAGAGTGCTCGGCGGAATTGACCAGATTCGTTCCCACAAGAAAGACGAGGCAGACTAAGGCGGTGCAGGGCTTCATGTGATTACTCTTGTTGTTGGGACGAATTGGATCTTTCGCGTCATCGGCAGCAACGATGACGGTTCGGCGAAACACGGTTTTCGCCGTAGCAGCCTAACGCGGGCAATGCCCGCAACCCAATCACTTTGCCGTCAGCCTTCCTCGCCAGATAATACGAGACGATTAGCGATTGATGATTGTTGATTTTTGAGGTGAAGAATGGTTTCTCCCTCAACAATCAACAATCGTTAATCATCAATCGCTAATCGACACGCGCGAAACACACACACATGTTTCGGACAAAGAGTCATGTCGTTGCCTCACGGAACCTCGGTGAACTGGAACGAAAACAAGTCGGTATCGCGCAGGACGAAGCGAAGTCGTACCGTCTGGCCTGCGAGCGCCGAGAGGTCGGCGTTGGTTTTCCAGGTGACGCGACGTTGGATCGTGTCTCCAAATATCTCGTCGCAATCATCGAGCGTGTAGCCGGGCAGCGGCTTGCCGGCGGCGTCCTGAATCTCGACGCGGATGTCGCCTGCGGCCGAAGAGGCGAAGTTCAGCGAAAGAGTCTTCCCGCTGAACCGGATCGGCTTGGTGACGAGTTCGCCGCCGCTCATGGGAGCGTTGATCGAGACGAAGCCATCCAGTCGCAGCGTGTAACGTCGAAGCGATTTTCCTTGATCCCGCCAGCTACCCTCGGTGGCA